>JAVCCE010000064.1 GCA_030765645.1 Candidatus Hinthialibacter antarcticus
GTGGCAAGGGCAAGGCTGAATAAAATGAAGCCAGCCCTTGAAATATTGTTTGAATGTATCGCTTTATTTGTGCTGTTTTGAAATCCCCCCTGGCGCTTTCAGCGCCGTCCCCCCTTAAAAAGGGGGGCTAAAAGTCTTAAGTCAATGACATTGCCCAAGGGGCGGGGAATTAAACCCGAATTAGACTAAAAAAAACTCGCCATATTTTTGACGAGCCAAATTAGGCGTGGGTGCAACTCTGTGAGCGCCTGTGCAAAAGAGCCTGAAAGCCCGCACCGAAGCGAAGAGAGATGTACCCACGCCTAACACACAAACTCTACAGGTATTTTGTGCATTAAGCGGTTTTGATTGGGACATTCTCGACGTATACAACTTGCTTTGTTACATCTCGATTCCATTTCTCATCGTTGCTCCAACAATTTGGATATGGCATTTACTAAGAAGCAACCAATATCCCTACCAATACAAGATAACTTACTACAACTGTTAATCGCAATTGAAAAGCGAGGCAATAGAAAAGCGGCGCTCTCTGAATTGAAAGCGCCGCTTCATGATTTCAATGTGAATCAATCTTAATAGAACATGGTATAGAGAGCAGCCAAAGCGCCCAAAATCGTGATGGCCGCCAAATTAAACACAAATGAAGTCGAGAATGAAACGGGCTCTTCTTCGACATCAATCGGTTTTGGCGTGGTCATCATTGAAACCACATAACCAACGATCATCAAGATAACAAATGTCAGCCCCATGCGATTTAAGAACGGGTTAATAAACGCCGCCGCCATCGTATCGGGGAACAGCATATCCGGCGCAAACTTGAACGCAACCGACAATGGAATCGTCAGAATCACCATCCACAATGCAGCAGCGGGCGTAGCGCGTTTCCAGAACAGACCATAGAAGAAGATCGCTACAACACCGGGCGAGACGAAACCGGTGTATTCCTGGATGTACTGGAACATCTGGTCGAAACTCTGCATCAACGGCGCCATACAAATCGCGATCATGATGGCAACCAACGAGGTAACGCGGCCAATGAAGACTAGGCGGCGTTCAGAGGCTTTGTGGTCGAATTTTCGGTAGATATCCATCGTAAAGATGGTGGCGGAACTATTGGTCATTGAGTTAAGCGACGAGACGATAGCAGCGATCAATGCCGCGATGACTAGGCCTTTAAGCCCAACCGGGGCGAGTTCGTTTATCAATGTCGCATAGGCCATGTCATTGCGCTGAACACCGAATTCATCAACCGGGACCAGGTCTGGCATCAAGACATAAACAATAATGCCTGGCAGCAAGACGACAATCGGCACAATTACCTTCAAAAACGCGGCGAAGACCAAACCCAATTGCGCCTCACGGATGTTCTTTCCCGCCAAGGCGCGTTGAGTGATATATTGGTTGAATCCCCAATAGCTGATGTTCGCCATCCACATCCCGCCGATGAATACGCCGATCCAGGGCAGATCGGGGTGGTTCCACGGCAGAAACGTGTGAAAGCGGTCGGGCGCTTGCTCAATCAGCATGTTAAATCCAACAATGGCGCCGCCGCCGTCACTGACCGCATTTAGGCCAACATAAGTCAACGCCGTACCGCCTAAGAACAACACCGCGACTTGGATGATGTCCGTCCACGCCACCGCCGACAAACCACCATAAAGCGTATAAATCAACGAAATCGCAGCGAGGCCGATGATACCGTACCAAAGTGGGATTTGCGCGACCCGCTCCATGGTTAATGCTCCGAGATAGAGCACTGCGGTCAAGTTCACGAAGACATATACCAATAGCCAAAACACGCCCAAGCCCATACTGACGCGGGCGTCAAAGCGGTTTTCGAGATACTGCGGCATGCTGTAGATGCGCATCTTCAAGAATGTTGGCAGGAAGAACTTCGCCACGATCAGCAGTGTGACCGCCGCCATCCATTCATACGACACCACGGCGATTCCGCTGGCGAATGCTGATCCGGTCATGCCGATCATTTGCTCAGCGGATATGTTCGACGCGATCAATGAAGTGCCGATAATCCACCAGGGCAATGAGCGGCCCGCAAGAAAGTAATCTTCGGAGGTTCGCTCTTCCCCTTTCGGCTTGGTTGACACCCAGATAGCGATTGATATGACAATCGCAAAGTACAGAAAAAAGATAATGTAATCTAACGTCGCAATGTTGCTCATGTGTACGATTCCTCCCAGTGGCCGAGGCTCTCGCCCGGCTTGCAGATTCAAACGCTAAGATCGTACCATAAACAATAGGGAAATTTCATGCCCTACGCTGAGTTTAATATAACAATTGGAGTAATTCATGCCGAACGCAAAATTACGTATAGGTGTCATCGGTCACGGCTTCATGGGCAAGATGCACGCCCACGCCTACCGCTCGCTGCCGTTTTATTACGACCCCGCGCCTGCAAAAACCGAATTGACGGGCGTCGCGACGCAAAGCGAATCTTCCATGAAACGGGCGATTGAAAATGGGGGCTTTGCGTTCGGAACCACCGACTACAAAGAACTATGCGCGCATCCAGACATTGACGTGATTCATTGCTGTACGCCCAATTATTTGCATAAAGACATCCTGCTATGCGCTTTGGAAAACGGCAAGCATGTATACATGGACAAGCCGCTGTGTATGAATCTTGATGAAGCCCGCATCATGGCGAATTGCGCCAAACAGCATCCCGAGCAATTCACCCAGATGACATTTCAATACCGCTTTGTCCCGGCATTATTACGCGCGAAGCAACTGATCGAACAAGGCGCGTTGGGGCGTCTGTTCAGCGCCCGCGTCTGTTACCTTCATGCGGGGTATGTCGATCCCAAGCGGCCTCACTCCTGGCGGTTGGATGTATCCCAAAGCGGAAAAGGCGGCGCGTTGTTTGATCTCGGCGCTCATGTCATTGATCTGACGCGGCATTTATTGGGCGAGTTCGAAGAAGTTCTGCATTGCGGCGAGACGTTTGTTAAAGAGCGCCCTCTGCCCGACAATCCAAACAAAACCGCCCCGGTCGAAGTCGATGATATTTCTCTTATGATGTTCCGTCTTGAAAATGGAGCAATCGGGACACTAGAGTCATCTCGCCTCGCGACTGGCGTTCAAGATGAAATTCGCTTTGAGGCGCACGGCGACAAGGGCGCGATACGATTCAATTTGATGCAACCGAATTTCCTGGAATTTTACGACGCAACTTCTCCGGGAGGCGATTACGGCGGGGAGCGCGGCTTCAAAGCGATCGAGTGCGTGGCGCGTTATCCCAAGCCAGCGTCATTACCCGGCCCCAAAAACACCATCGGCTGGGAGCGCTTTCACGTTCATTGCCTGTATCATTTCGTCAAATCAATCGTTGACGGCGTCCAACCGCAGCCTAGCATTTTTGACGGCGCCAAAGTACAGGCCGTGCTTGAAGCGGCGCTTGAATCGGGCGCATCAAAACAATGGACAAAGGTTCCTCAAGTCGATTGATTGAAAATAAAAATCGGTCATCATGGCGGTTATGAACACAACAACAAAAACGGTACGGATCAAAACAAAACATCTTCATTTAGACAACGGAGACGTCGCACCCGCCTGCGTCCATTGTACGCCCGGCGAACCGTTGTTTATTGAGTTTGATGGAAACGCCGCCTGCGACGTCGAGTTGCCCGACGCATGCCATATCTCGCTTGCGCGAGTGGATCCTCATGTGCATTTTCGCGAGTGCCTGGTTCCTACAAAAGACGAGTTTGAAGACGACCCGCTGAAACCAACCGATATTTCTTATGAAGATTTGGTTGCAAAAATCCAGTCGGCCAATGCGCTCTATGACGTTCGCCAGGGGTCGCTCGCCGCGCTCAAAGGCGGAATCTGGCTGGCGGGCGCAATGGGAAACACACTTTGGGCGCCGTTGGGCGAGAAGCGTTGGAAGCAGTCTGACCAGTTATATCAAGATCGCGCGCTGGTCTTCACTCATTTGTGGCCGCGCATCGAACCCGGCGTCGCGCCCATTGCAGGACAGGAAGAAAAAGACTTCGGCTCCACTTTCGGCGGGTCAGGCTTGCCGCCTGAAGTACGAAAACAGATGTATCTCGACCGCAGCGGCGGGATGATCTCCTACCACAACGACAAAGCCCGCGACGACGAAACAATCGAAGCATTTCGCGAACGCGTGAATCCGCCTGACTACATGCTTCATCACCTCTATTACGACGGCGATACCGTGCTCGCCGCGCAAAAAGAGACCTTTGCCCTGGCGCAGGAAGCCAGATTAAAACGCTTGCTAACTCGGCATATCCCAACCGGCCCTGCGCTCGACATGATTTTAACTTCACGCTCAGATGTACCATTTGAGGCGCCAGCTGAAGTCGGGTTGGATTATCTGTATTTCAACCGCGACATGCTCGAAAGCCGGGCAACGCGGGAGATTAATTTTCGCCGTCCCGCCCTGCCTTCACAGCAAGACCAGGCGGCTTTAATCGAACTGACGCGGCAATGCGCGCAACAACGCGACCCGCTTACATTTATTGGCTCCGACCACGCGCCTCATGCGCTCTCGGCGAAACGATTGCGCGAAAATGGCCTGCCCGGCGCACCGGGAACCCGTATCCTGGAGCACTCATTGCAGGTCTATATGAACTTGGTTCACGCACATGGTTATACGTTTGCCGACATCGACTGGTTAACGTCTATCGCACCCGCCAAGTACATGGCGCAGTATAAATCGTTCCCCTACCCTGTCGGTGAAATGCAGAACGGCGCGATGGCGAACCTGGCGATCTTTAATCCAGAAACGCCATACCAAGTTGACGAAAATGAATTACGGCTACAATTGCAGGATGGCGAATATCATTCCGCCTATCGCGACGAAACGCTGCGGGGCGAGATGCTATTCACCGTCGTAAACGGAATTGCGTATGATGTGCAGAAAGAAATCCGCCCCATCAATTTTAAAATGAATAAACCGTTGTAAGTGAGGATTATCATGAGCGCCAACATGGATTTAGACCATTTATACGAAACATTTGAATTTCTAGATGACTGGGAAGAACGCTACCGCGTCATCATTGATTTAGGCCGCAAATTGCCCGAAATGCCGGAAGAACAGAAGACGGAAGAAACCAAAGTACGCGGTTGTATGAGCCAGGTGTGGATGATTACCAAAAAAATTGATGACGCTCCACCGCGTTACGAATTTATTGCTGATAGCGATTCTCATATCGTGAAGGGACTCATCGGCGTTTTGCAATTGGCGTATTCAGGCAAAACTCTCGACGAAATCCGCGAAGTCAAAATTGAGGATATATTTGCGCGTCTGGGGCTAGATAGCCACCTTAGCCCCAACCGGAGGAACGGTTTTTTCTCTATGGTGGAAAGAATCAATCTACTCGCATCAGCCAATTAGTTCCGGTTTCTGAAATAGAAGATTAATGTTTTACTTGTATTATAATTGTTAATAAAATTTACCATCTTGATAAAAGCATTCCATTGTTGGTTTTTTTGGTTTAAGATTTGTTAGAAATTTATGTGCAACAATTGTAGCGCGACATCATTGATCAATTTTTTCCAGGTTGGGAGACTGCGATGTGTGCAGACTTGAAGCATAGTATTCCAGAGCGTAGTTTTGGACATTGCCAGTGGTGCGACAGCGACAGCGTTTCATTAACCTACCTCATGTGCCCTAGTTGCTACCGGATTTCAAATATGATTCCATCCAAAGCGATGGTTTTGATGAACAACCCGAAGATCAAACGCGAACTGGCTGCGGTTGGAACCTCAATCCGCAGCATTGCGCCCTACGTTCGGGAATTTGTTTTTGATCCAGCCAATAAATTCCCTACGGAAGATTCCGACAAAGTGCATTGGAAAGATATGCTTGCCAATGCTTCATTTCATGCGAACCAGGATGATGTCCGCCTTTATGTTGAGCAATTGATGGACCGCGGCATCGACAAACTCCCCACCAAAGACCAGGCGCAAGAAACCGCAGGCATTGAAGTGCTGTTGCGCTTTATGATGTTGGTCGGGATTGTGCGGGGCGTGTTACGTATGAAAGCAAGCGACGAAGACCAGGAAACGTTTGACCGGATATGTCAGGAAGCGCTGGCCTCCGCCGCGCAAAACCGCTCAGAGGGCGCACCGCAGCCCGGCTCCAGCGACCCCGTAGCCGAACCATCAAAGCGTTCTGGTATGCACAGCGCCCGCCGCAGTGGGCGTTAGGCCAGTTCATTTATGATTCTATCCGGGCGTGAAATTCATAGCCAACTCGGCAAGACGATCTTCATTGATCCTTTTGACGAGAACCGCCTGAATCCGAATAGTTATAATTTACGCCTTCATCATCAATTGCTGGTTTACCAAAACCAGGCGCTTGATATGAAGACGCCCAACCCGACCGAATACATTACCATCCCTGAAGAGGGTTTGCTGCTCGAAACTGGAAAACTGTACTTAGGCCGCACGGTTGAATTCACCGAAACCAAAGCGTATGTCCCCATGTTGGAAGGACGGTCTTCGATTGGGCGCCTGGGGTTGTTTGTTCACGTAACCGCCGGATTCGGCGACGTCGGGTTTGCTGGCTTCTGGACGTTAGAAATGTTCTGCGTCCAACCGGTTCGCATTTATCCCAATGTTGAAATCTGCCAAATCTATTACCACCGCATCGACGGTGAATACGATTTGTATCACAGCGATAAATACCAGAACAACAAAGGCATTCAACCCAGCCTGTTGTATAAAGACTTTGAACCGAAAGCCTAAATACGGTTGAAACCGATTCTCTGCTATTTCCATCGGATCAGTTAAAAACAAAAACGCCCAACAAATAAATTGGGCGTTTTTAATTTTGACATTTTGTTGCGAATCTTATTCAATCCCTAATTGAGCGGGGTAGTAATACCCCGTGGTTTGTGCGGCGACGCCAACGCGGTATTGGCGGTTTTGCAATAAACAAGGCTTCACTTCATTCGTTGAGATCGTTGTCGTATAAATACGCAATTCGCCTTTCAGCGCGGTGATGACTTCTTCGCGATGGTCGCCCAGGCAATCCATCACGGCAATCAAACGCCCTTCGATATCCTGTAAACTATCGTCGCTGCCCCAGTCTTGGATCGAACGCTTTTTGATTACCTCTTTTTGTGGATCGTCGTCCCACCAAAGCGGACGCGGCGACAAGGTACCTCCCTGCTCCACATCAATTAACTCACCCGACGCGCTATAGAACCAGCGGTCGTCTGAATCACGCTCGCCGCTGAAAGTTTCGATGCCGGGATGCTCCGCCAACACGTCGCCGATCATGCCCTGATTATGGATATGCTTCGTCGGTTTTTTGTGCGCCCAAAGTTTCTTGCCGCTTTTCGCATCGACGAGACAAACGCCGTCGGTATCCTGTCGCGTCTCGAAGCCGTAATAGATTTCAAGCCCGGGGTTTTTAGGATCAATATCCGCGACATAACACACGTCGGGATGCCCCATGCCCAGCGTCCAGAGTTCTTTTCCGTTATCGTCAATGGCAGAGGAACCAATCACCAGTTCGTCTTTGCCGTCGTTATCAATGTCTGCGCTGATGAGGCCGTGCGAGCCGCTGCCGCGATACTTGGGCATATCTTCCGTCGCTTGCCAAAGCCACTCTTGTTTCAGGTTTTTATCGAGCGCTTGAGTGCGGATCAATTTGTATGTTCCGCGTTGCATAATGAGCGATGGCTTTACGCCGTCGAGATAGGCGATCGTCAAAAAGTTGCGGCATGAGCGGTTGTAATCGACGTACCCGTCGCGCGTCAGCCAATCAATTTTCTTGACGACCTTGCCGGTTTCGCCGTCGAGTTTCACCAAATATTCCGGGCCGTCTTTGACCAAACCTTTTTCGTCTCGCGGGTCGCCTTCGCCCGCTTTGCAATAGACTTCCGCTTTGCCGTCGCCATCGAGGTCATACACTACAAAGGGCGAATACCACATCCCCGCTTCAATCGACCAGCCCATGTCATAGCGCCATAACATCTCGCCGTTGAGGTTATAGGCTTCGATCTTATAGGTCGTCGGGCTGGGCTTCCAATAGCCCGGTTGTTGATAGGGGTCTGTATTGAAATTAGGTTGTTTGATGACAAATTCCAGCGAGCCGTCGCCGTTTAAGTCGCCCACGCCGACTTTTTGAAAATCATAATCACCTTGCAATGGAATGCTGATGTAAGGCTTTGGGTTCTTGCTTACCTTGATCCCTGCTGAGCCAATGACTTTCGACGGCGCGTCCGCCTTAAAGAGCAGATAGTGAGGTTCATCGCCAGTCTTGACATCAGTATCGACAACACAAGTTGTTTTACCATCATTCTTCAGTGGCATCCGAGGCCCGCCACTCATAAAAGACGATTTCAACTTCATTACTTTAAATGCTTGGTCTTCACCATCACTTTCAAGCGAGCGCCAACTGACAAACACGGAACCGTCAGCACGCTGTACCGCAACCATGCCGCGATCTAAACTTTCCTGTGCGAACGACAGATTCAAAAATACACACAACGTTAATAAGCCAATGAGATTGATGAAACGATTCATGCTGCTCCTCCCAAAAAATCGAGCGTTGTTTCAATACACTAATAAGAAATCATATTGTAGCGCATAAAAAAAGGCCGAAGATTCCGGCCTTTCACGTACAACGATGATGAAACTCTGATTAATACTGATTGTTAAATTCAACCAATTCGCCTTTATGTTCGATTAAGATTGAATTCACCTGAATGCTCTCACGCTTCATCTCAGCCACAATGTCTCTTGCGCGCCACTGCGGCGGGATGATGAGGACGTCAACCGGGCGTCCTTTCAGATAATCGCGATAACGAATCTCCTGCCCTGCGCCGGGAACATACGTACCCGCTTTGTCTGGGTCGGAATCAACGACAATCGGAAAGCGCTCCGCATCCAATTCGTAACGATTAATAAATGCTGCGGATTTCCCTGTCCCGCCCCATATCGCCACGCGGCGCCCGGCGTCGGTCAGTTCCTGCAATTGCCGTTTGATCGTCCGCTCGCTTGCGTAGGCGGATTCCATAAAACTTGTCGCCATGTGCGCATGTTCAATCTGGCGCTTGCAGTCTCCCATGCGCACGAAGCCGTAGATCACTTCTCCTCCGTAGCCCAGGCCGATGTCTTCCGGTACAGCGCCGCATCGGGACAACATGCGCGAGAATGACTTGCTGGTGAATTGCGAATTGTGTTCGTAATAAAAATCTACCGTGCGCTGTGTTTGAATTGCCCGGTCAATACAAGGCGCTTCAAAATAGGCGAGCAGATCAAGGTCAATGCTGCTGGCATGAAATTGCAGCGATTGTAAAAACGCCAGAGGATTCATTAAGTGTTCTAACACATGGCGGCTGATAACGATATCGGGCATGATCTCCGCCAGGTGAATGTCCGGCTGAAATAACGCCTGGACTAACTCTACATTTTCTGATCCCTTGGCAGCGCCGTTTGGATCAAATCCGATGAATTTCCCCTCGGGACGCAATCTCGAAAGTGCAGAAAGAAACGCGCCGTTGCCGTGACCAATCTCAACAACGCGCGGCGCAGATGGGAGTGGGTCAATAATTCGCCGTTGCATCCGTTGAATAAATTCCGACCAGTTTTTGCCCTCGTTAAACATCAGGTTGGGTTTCTCTGAATATGGCACTTCGTCATACTGAAATTCGGTATTAAAGACATGGCTGCAATCAACGCAACAAACATAGTTCAGCGGCAGTTGCTTCATACGCTGCGCTTCCCCCTGGCTTTTAGGCCAAGCCAAAGTCGCCAGCGGCTTGTCGCCCGCGGGAAAAAACGGCGCAGCAATATGATGACCGCAAGCAGGGCATGTCGCGATCAATGGCTTGGGCCGCGCTTTATGCGGACGGGATGCAACCTGTTTGCGTTTGACGGATGCAGTCATGCCAAAGTCTCCTGTAAAGGGTTTCTAAATCGTTCGTAAATGTTTCCGCATCACAAAGAGGAGACTGACAAAGTTGCGTTCGAAGCGATGCGCGTAATTGTTCAAGTGATGGAATCTGGTTCGCGAGATGGATTGCGATTTTACTATATTCCTCGATGCTCGAAGCGATCCACTCAGGGCGCCCGATCGCCTGCAGAATGCTCTCACCGACATGAGAGACAAACCGGTCGCCGCGTAACGTAATAACAGGGACGCCCATCCACAACGCTTCCGCTGTGGTGGTGCCGCCGTTAAACGGAAACGGGTCCAGCGCAATATCTACTTGATTGTATGTATTCAACAATTCAATGCGCGGCGAATTCCCTTCAATGATGATACGCTCCTCATCAATGCCGTTGCGTTTGAATGCGTCAATCATTTTCTGGCGAAGAGAGGGATCGTCAAAACCATTTGTTTTTAACAACAAACGGCTCTGTTCGATTTTCTGTAAAATGTTCGCCCACAACTCAAGTACGTTGTCATTGAATTTTGAGATTGCGTTGAAACAGCCAAACGTAACAAAACCGTTTTTCTTGCAAGGAAGTTCGCCGACAGAAACATTCATACAAGGCGGCGTGAAACAAAGATAACTATTTGGAAGACGCTCGACTCGTTCAATGTAATATTGTTCTTCTTCGGGAGGAATGACGAATGAGTCGCCAATAATCACATCCATTTCGGGCAATCCCGTAGAGGAAAAATACCCCAACCAAGTCGCTTGAACCGGCGCAGGCTTTGCAGCGAACACCTCTAACCGGTTATTAGCCGTATGCCCTGACAAATCGATCAGAATATCAATGCCATCCTGTTGAATACGCTGAACGACCGCCTTGTCATTCAGCAAATGGATATCACGCCACTGTTGAACATAGCGTTTTAAACGCAGACTTAAATCATCTTCGACTTTTGCATTGGAATAACAATAGACTTCATATTGTTCCCGGTTATGTGCTCGAAAAACATGCTCGATAAAATACCCGACGGGATGGTTTCGCAAATCGCCGGACACATAGCCAATACGCAAGGGCCGGTCTTCACGCCAATCCCGCTGAAGACATGGAGCCTTCGGCGTGATGTTTGATAGTTGGCGCCCCCAGTGAACGGCCGCTTGACAGAGTTGCTCAGAAGTCGCTGTACCTGAATATTGAAGCGTTAAGAGATAGTTGTTCCAATAAGGATCGCGGGGTTGCTCAAGGAGAAGCCAGTTCTGATAGTGTTGCACAGCGTCATCAACCGCGCCCTGTTCTTTCAACACTTTCGCCAAAAGAAGCTTTGCATTTCGCAGATCAGGGTTGAGAGTAATTGCATGCCGCAGTTCTTTCTCTGCATCGAAAAAGCGCCGTTGGTTCAGATATAATTTGCCGAGATTGGCATGTACAGTCGCTTGATTGGGGCCGAGCGTAAGCGCCCGCATTAAACAATCTTCCGCGAGCGCGTGTTCACTCATTTCCATATACAGTGCGCCCAGGTTTGAGTGAGATTCACTTTTTTGAGGATCAATTTTAATTGCCCGCTTAAAGCAAGCCGCCGCTTCATGATATTGCTCATTCTGTCCATAGGCGTATCCGAGTTTTTGATAGGCTTCAATGTTTTCAGAATCCATTACGCAAGCCTGTTTTAGTGCATGAATCGCCTCCGGGTAGCGGCTTGAATTCGTGCAATATACACCTTTCAAAATAAAGAAAGCGACTTGCTCCGGCTCAATTTGAATGGCTTTGTCGATTGCTTGAATTGCCCGTTCCGGTTGATCGCTCTCATGATAGAGAAGGCTTATCATCTTAAAGGCATTGGCGTCATTCGGATTATTCTGAATATACTGAAGATATCCCAAACGGGCTTCTTGAAACCTGCGGTTTTGATGCAGATGAATAGCATATTGAAGATTGAGTGCAGATATTTCTGAAGTTGTTGAAGGTAAAGGCATCACAAAACTCTGAAAACAGTATCGTTCTACTCGTTTCAGTTATCGGCTATTTTGTAGAGGGATTAATAGCCAAGCGTGTTTGACTCTAAAAAACCTATTTATGGTTCTTCCGTATATTGGATACTTTCTTTATAAATTGAATTGAGATTTCGCTGCATGTGGCATGGGTACAGAAGCGCTGACCGCACAGTATTTTGTCAAACGCTTTAACTCGCCCAATTTACGCAACTTACATATTCCGGTAGAATACGCCGATTCATTTGGGATTGGAAACGATTTGTAATGAAACAATTGAAAACAATTCTCACGGTTTACACCAACCTGTTTGCCGTCTGGGTTGTCCTTTTTGGAATCATCGCTTTTTACGTCCCCGGTCCGTTCGTTGCAATCAAACCCGGCATGAACTGGTTCTTTGCGCTGACCATGTTCGGCATCGGCGTTGTGTTGCAAGCCGAAGATTTCGTCCGCATCATACGCCACCCGCTCGTCATATTGATTGGCGTGGTTTCTCAATACACCATCATGCCGCTGGGCGCTTATTTGATCTGCCAATGGATGGGATTTTCAGACGCCATCACCGTCGGCTTGGTGCTGACAGGCTCCGCACCGGGCGCGATGTCAAGCAATGTACTCAGTTACATCGCCAAGGCCGACGTCGCTTACTCGGTGTCACTCACAACGGCCTCGACTATGCTTTGTCCGATCCTCACGCCAGGACTCACCCTCCTGCTGGCAGGCGCAAAGATGGACGTGCCGTTCACCAAAATGATGATCGACATCGTTTGGATGGTGCTGGTTCCATTACTGGCGGGGTTTGCGCTTCGGCATTTTTTCCGTAAAACGATAGATCGAATTCTGTTTGTCTTTCCGGCAATTTCCACCACCTTCATCGTCATGGTATGCAGCCTGGTCATCGCAGCCAACCGCGACCGTCTGCCAAATATTACGGGCGGAATTTTTGTTGCCGCGCTATTTCTTAATGCGTATGGAACCATCATGGGCTACAGCGTCGGTTCCATTTTTCGCATGGAAAAACGCCGCCGCCGAACGCTTGCTATCGAAATTGGAATGCAGAACGCAGGTCTTGGCGTCGTATTAGCGTTGCAGCATTTTGGCGAAGAAACCGCCGCGCCCGCCGCAATATTCGTTTTCGTTTGCATTATCACAGCCAGCGTGTTAGCGTCGATTTGGCGCAATTCACCAGAAGCAGATGAAGTTTTAGCAGGAGGAGAATCATGAGGAATATTCAATACTTGATTATATTTTTCATCTTATGCTCAGTATTTCATTCTTACGCAGCAGATGACAATGAAATTCGTCTTATCGTCAGAGCGGATGATATAGGCTGCGCCCATGCGGTGAATCTTGCCTGTATTGAAGCCTATACAAACGGCGTCGCCCGCACCGTTGAAGTGATGGTTCCCGGCCCGTGGTTTCTGGAAGCGGTCGAGATGCTCAACCAACATCCCAACCTCGACGTCGGCGTCCACCTCACTCTGACTAGCGAATGGAAAAACGTCAAATGGCGACCGCTAACGCACGCAACTTCATTCGTTGACGCATTCGGTTATTTTTTCCCAATGACGGGAAAGAACCCAAACTTTCCTGCTGGCTCCAGTTTTCTTGAAGCGAAACCAGACTTGCAAGAAGTCGAACGCGAGTTGCGCGCTCAAATTGAAACTGCCAAGAAATATATTCACAATGTCAGCCATCTTTCCTCGCACATGGGAACGCCAACCTGTACGCCAGAGTTACGAAAACTTACGCAAAGCCTAGCGGACGAATACGGCCTCCCGATTGGGCTTCCTGATTTTGTGAAAAGCACACCGCGATGGAGCGGCAACGATAAGTCGCCCGCAGAAAAAGAAGCCGCGTTAATTGAAATGATCAAAAACCTTAAGCCTGGAACCTGGTTGACCGTTGAGCATCCCGGTCACGACGTGCAGGAAATGCAAGCCATCGGGCACAAGGGTTATGAAAACGTCGCCATTGACCGCGAAGGCGTGACGCGGGCGTTTTGCAGCGAAAAAGTCAAAGCCGTCATCAAACAGCGAGGAATCAAATTGCTTTCTTATTCTGATATACTAAGCGAAAACTAATTCGTAAGCGCCAATATCTATTTTTGCTTTGATTCAGTAATATCAAAAAAAATGCGGAGAGGTTTATCATGTCTTCTAATATCAATCGCCGATCATTTCTTGCTTCATCACTCACTGCTGCGACCGCGCCAATGTTTATTTCATCAAGCGTGTTTGCTGACTCGCCCAACAACAAAATCACCGTTGCATTCATTGGGACGGGCAATAACGGCACCAATTGGCTCAGCCCGTTTCTACGCGACGACCGCGTTAAAGTGGTTGCGGTTTGCGACGTCAATAAAGAAGGCCCCGGCTACTGGGACAATTCGATCAGAGGCCGTGAACCGGCGCTGCGCATGGTCAACCAATTTTACGACCAGACACTATGCGACGGGTATGAAGACTACCGCGAAGTTATTGCGCGAAAAGACATTGACGCCGTATACATCGGTACGCCCGATCACTGGCACGCCATCATGGCGATCCAGGCGGCGAAAGCCAAAAAAGATATCTATTGCCAAAAGCCGTTGTCGTTAACCATTGGCGAAGGCCGCATGATGTCAGACGCAGTCAACAAAGCAGGCGTTGTTTTCCAAACCGGCAGCCAGCAGCGCTCCGACTCAAATTTCCGCCGCGCATGTGAACTCGTACTCAACGGTCGCATTGGCAAATTACATACCGTGCGTTGCGGATTGCCAGGAGGCATCCCCGATTTTGGCAAGACGGCGCATCGCACGGACCCCGAGCCAATCCCGGAAGGCTTCAATTATAGTTACTGGCTAGGGCCAACTCCGGTTGAGTATTACTGCCCTGCCCGCGTCGGCGTTAATTTCCGTTGGAACCTGAATTATTCGGGCGGACAGATCACTGATTGGGGCGGACACCATCCCGACATCGCGCAATGGGGCATGGGGACGCAATACACCGGCCCGGTCGCGGTGAAAAACGCCAGCGGAAAATTCGCCGAGCACCCGCTTTACAACACTGCGGTCGAATATTACTTTGAATGCCATTACGCCAACGGCGTGAAGTTAATTATCTCCAGCAAAGAGAAGCGCGGCGGCGTCACCTTTGAAGGCAAAAACGGCAGCGTATGGGCAAACCGCGGCAGCCATGACGCCGACCCGAAATCTATTCTCAATGAAAAGATCGGCGAAAATGAAATTCATCTGTATAAGAGTGACGACCATGTTACGAATTTTATTGATTGCATGATTTCCCGTGAAGAATGCGTCGCGCCCGTCGAAGCCGCGCACCGTTCAATCACACTCGCGCACTTGGGCAACATTGCCCTGCAAACAGGCCGCGACCTGAAATGGGACCCGGACAAAGAAGAAATCATCAATGATGCAGGCGCGAATGCCATGCTCAACCGCCCCCATCGCCGCCCGTGGGCGCTGTAACAATTTTATAATCGCATTAACAGAGTCATTACAAGGGCTGATGAAATATTAAATCATCAGCCCTTTTCTAATTGATTGATTATCGAACAAGTTTTTATTGATTTTTCAAATTTTAGAATCCGCAAAAAAACATTCCCGCTTTCCCACAATTATGTCAAACTAATGATTTAAATGGTGTCCGATCGGGGAGAGAGATCATGACGTTGGGATCATTGGTTGCGAAGTTTGCCGTAATCGGCGCTGTGGGCTATATGGCAACGGCGTCTGCAGAAGATTTCATCGGAGGATTAACGCAATCGACAGGAGTTGTCGTCGCCCGCGCTGATATGAAATCGTTTCACCAAAAGTTTTCTGAGTTTTACACAACAAACGGCCGCTACCCGACCCCGCCGCAAGAACTGCATTTTTTTATCAAGGAAGAATATGACACGCCGCCCGAAGAAACGATCAAAGATCCATGGGGAGCGGAATACTTATTTTTAGGCCCCGAAGTTGAGATACGATGCCTGGGCGCAGATCAGAAACTCTTTTCAAACGACGACCTGACCACGCCTTATCCACCGAATCGCAATCCACCAGTCTTGATTCAACCAAGACGGAGATAGAATTGTGACTATTCATTCCCGAAAAATTGCGCTGAAACCATACGCGATCCAATCGCCGTCCGACCAACCGAACAATCATATATTGACCGACGCTTCAAGCGGGCGATCAATCTTTTTAACTGCACAAGAAAAAACACTCATTCAACGCTTAAACGGCTCGACAATCGAATCGTTAGTTCAGTCAATCTTTCATCTCAAACAAAAACCGCTAACCACGCTTGGAAAATTGCTGCACGATCTGGACCATTTTGGTTTTCTGGTAAACGCGCCGTGCGAAGATGAAACCAGCGCGCATGGCAGCAATGTCACGCCCGCTCCGCTCGAACCGCGCATCAACCCGGCGCTCAAACTTATCGGCGCCGCCGTTGCATCGAAATTTTTATTTATAGTATTATGCCTTCTCATCCTCGCTACATTCACGGCCTTTTTCATTTCCTCACCACTATTGCGTTTTTTGCAAATTGAAGGATCGACCGCATGGGGCGCCTGTATTGCATCATTTAGCGCGTTTGTTTTTCTATGGCTCGTCGCCTGGATACAGTCCGTTTCACTTTCTGCATGTGTGAATAGGCCTATTCCATTGGGGTGCGTTTTTCCAATTGGGTTGCCGGTTCCTTCATTTGATGCTTCCGCGAGTTTTATTTTACCTCGCCGCCAACGTACGCGCATCATTCTGTTTCCGGTTCTTCGCTTATTAAGCGCGGTTGGATTGTTTTTATGGATCACAACGCTCCCGTTAACAGTGTTCTGGAAAGACGTTGCAACTCAACTAGCACTCGGGGCTTGGCTTGGATTGTTGATGTATTCTTCGCCTTGGTTTGAGTCTCCCTATTCCAGCCTCGCTCGGCCCGGCTTTCGTAAAAGAAGCCTTACCGCATTACTCTATGATTCACTGCGGTCACTGTTTGGTTATCTATTCGTCGGAGCAAACAACAAAGGCGAGAGCACTCACTTTGTTATTTGGGGAGTCTGGACGCTATTGTGGCCGCTGTTGGTCGTTCGCACATTTGCCGCTTTATTTAAAAATGACATTCCCCGATTGCTGGGGCGGCTCACGCAAGAGAGCGGCAGCCCGGGTTGGTGGGCCGCGCTCTTTGTCGCCGCGTTCATCAGCGTTGGCGCGGTCTTCGCCGTTGCTTCGACATTGATCTTCTTCATTCGCGGCGCCATTAAAAACCTGACCATGAGATGGCGACCGCAACAAACCCATATTCTGTTATTCATGTTGTTTGCGCTGATCGCCGCCGTGACTTGCCGCATCTCATTTTTACCACCGATAATTCTTCCGGCGGCGCAATCTATCACCCAAGCCGTTTTGGGATTGGCAATCATTTTTTTCTCGCTCAAATTTACTTCCTCCCAATGGATCCAACAGAACGCCTGGCCCTGGTTGGGCGTCGGGCTGCTCGGCGCCGCCCACATCGCTGCGGCGTTGAACTCACCGTTCAATTATACGCTTTACGCTTGGTGCGCGGTCGCGTTGGGCATTGTGATTTCAGCGCAGCGTCAGGGCCGGTTCGCACAAGCGCTGTTAATCAGCGCTCTTGTGATCTCCGTTATTTATTTTTCTTTTCTCGACCAAATCTCATTTCAATATCTCAGGCTTCCCCTGTTTATCATCATTCTTCTACAATTTTGCTTATCCATTACCAGCCGTGAACGTCTGATCTGGGGATGGTTGAGCGTCGCCTTTTTACTTGATTCTTATAGCAGCCTGTTACCATTTGAAAATGAATTAAGTCCGTGGGTGGGCTATCTCAGTCAATCTGCGCTCTGTATCGCGATACTGGCGAAATCATCCATTTACGATTTGCGGCTTGATGACTGGCGCCCTTATGCGATATCTCGGCCATTAGACCGCTTAAATTATTGCGTTCATCAGGCGACGGGCGCCAGAATCAATTTGCCAAGCGCCGATGATGAAATGAAATCCATTCTTGCAATCAAAAAACAGATTGGCCCTCATGCCTGGCGTTGCGTTTTCAAACACTGGCTGCCAACGCTGACGTGGAAAGAAATCCAGACAGAACCCACTTTAATGCAAGAAATCCGATTGATATCCGGTGATGTACAGTTGAATGAGAAAACGATACTGGAGGCATTCTTACATGTGCCATGCCTGCGCGGATTCGATCTTGACCGCAAACACCTGAATGCAATTGTCCGCGTCTGGGTCGCCGATGAGGGAGATATATTGATACGCCAGGACTCTGATGATGATGCATTAGCGGTCATCTTGTCAGGTAGAGTTCGCATTGAAAACAATCATAGTTTCGTTTCCTCACACACAGTCGCCTATTTAAGCGAGGGCGCTTTTTTTGGCGAAGTGTCATTTTTAACCACTGAACCACGTACCGCGACAGTCCGCGCTTCCCAACCATTTTTAGCGGTCGCTTTGCGCCGCAGAGATGTTAAAAACGAATGTCCCCTATTAGAGAAACATTTGAAACAAACATCCGAAGAACGCCAGTGGAGCCAGTTATTAGCCTCTCTCCCCCTGTTTAATGAAATGTCGCCGTCGCTGTTTTTACGGGCGGTTCTTCAAACTCACTTGCATGAATTAAATCCGGGCGAATCGTTAAACTGGGAAGGAGGCGTTGAAGGCTCTCTCGGCGTCGTCGTAAAAGGAGAAGCGAAAATCGGTGAGGAGATATATAGGTCGTGTGAATGGATCGGATTTGAGACGCTATATTCCGGCAATACAGATTCGTATACGATTCAAGCGGTAAGCGATGCGCAAATCGCTATCACTTCACGTGAATTAATTCAAGAAGCGGTCGAAGAAATACTGCTACAGGAACAATTGACTTCTTTGTAATTTCATTAAGAATATAAACATGAACGATAAACCGACGCTCAAACAACACGATGAATGCAGCATGTGGCGCTGCCCGCAACTGGGCGGTTCCGTGACGTTTGAGTATTGCCGCCGGATGAACAAAACGCTTCCCTGCTTCAACCTGTTTCGCTGCTGGGGCAACGAACTTGACCTGCAAACCTGGTTGACTGAAAATTTCTCACAAGAAGAAATTCAGCAAGCAATGACCAAACCCGCCAATATACGCATTGATAGCATCTTTGACGTTCTACAATCAATGAAAAAATCAGCCGACTAACGACATGCCGCCTCACTCATACAATGACCAATACGAACGCCGTCAGGGCAAACGCTTTCCCATGCCTGGCTCAACGACGTTGTAAAAGGGACAGACTGATTCTCGCCGACAAGACGCCAAAATTCGGTACTCACGCCGCGACAGGAGCGTTGCTGAGCATTGACCGGCTTATCGCTAAGCAGCAGAAACGGCCCTGGCATCGCTTGGTTTAATTCTTCCACCCATCCCGGCGCAAAACAAACATCAATATAAATTGCGATTGGGCCTGATCCGAGCCGCGATGCAATGTCATTTGCGACAAGCGGGCCATCTTTAAAATGAATGGACGAAGAAGGCTTTTCAGAGCCGTTAAACAACAATAAACCATGCCCTGTTAAATAAATTAAAGCAAGCGGCTGTTGATTGTCTTGTACTTGCTCTAATGTTTGGATTACTTTCTTACGAGTAGGCTTTCCGTGTTCGTCGCTTGAGATAATGATCGGCTCAATGCCAAATTGAGTGCAAGCATTTTTCGCAGCAAGGATGTTATCGACGTGCCGTTGCGAGTCGTCATTATTAATCAAAATTGCAACGGGCTTAACCGTCATCGGCTTTGTTGGCGCCTCTTGCATACTGAGAAGCGTAATTCCAACTTGAGCGGAAATAACAACAACCATTGCAACCAATATGCGAAATAGCATAAGCCGCCCCATCTGCTTAGCGCGTCAGCGACAGCGTATAGATCAGTTCCGAATGAGGCGCATCTGGATTGACGACGGCGGAATCACTGGTGATTTGCGTCGGTTGAACAACGAAACGGATATAATTACTGTTGCTCGACCAAGTGGAATCTACCACCGTGACTGCTTTAAATTCCGTCGCTTTATAATATTGCTGAATCGCGCAGCAGGTCTCAACACTTGGAAGGTCGCTCATCGGTTCATCAAATTGGCTGGGATCGGCGTACGCAGTCGGATTATTTGAACTGATGGCGGTATACAGCGCCATGATGCGTGGTTCGCCGCGAATGTTGCGTAAGGAATAATGCCAACTACTCGACATCCAATTCTCGCCAGGCAGCCATTGCGATAACCCGCCGCCGCCGTTGTCAACGAGTAAGAGTTCATCAATCGTCGCCAGGTCGCCTGCGGTCATGCCATCATAAATTTGGTTGTTCACATACGACGTGCCGACCACCATTGAGATAAAGATCGTCCCGACGTTGCCTCGCGTTCCAGGAACGCCAATGTTGTAACGATAAGGGTACAGCGTTAATTCAGGAATGCCGTCGCTGCCCGATTGCACCTGCCCATTCACCACGCGATAATTGTCCGGCCCGCTAACCAACGCATCTTCCCAAGCGCCAGCGTACGCAGCAAACGGCAACATCGGCAGCGTCTCATTCGGCCCTAACGTAAATCCGGCAATGCGGTCTTCCAGCGTGGCGGTGGCCTGAGCGCGCATGGCAATCTGCGACTTACCGGAAAATGCCCCCAGCAACATCGACAACGGCCCATTCAGCGTATTCGTTAAATCCGCCTGAACTTGAACGGAATTATAATTTGTTACGCCGCTGGTTTGAATCGCGTCATTGATATCGAGTGGATTATCAATATAGCCCACAACGACGCCGCCGGACGCATCATTGGCGTCGTTGCGATCAACCGCCAACGTGCGCTTGGCCGCAACATTGTACGAAGCGAATTGTTCCGCATACGCGCGCGCTTCAATAATGTCGTCCGTCAGATTGGCTGAACCGGTCAGGACGTCTTCGTCCACCAATTGCGACGCAGCAGCCAGCGAAGCCGAGTCCGCCGCATTTTGTAATTCATTGTGCGTTGACACCATAATGCCCAAATCAAGAACAATCGCCATCATGGTAAAGATCATCACCAATGAAATCGAAAGTAACACTAAAACCGATCCATTATTATTTCTTGTCTGCTTCATCGTCTTTCTCCTTACGGAGTGAATGGAATTTTAATTCATGTTCTCAAATCAGAAAAATACGACTGAGCGACTTGATATAAACGCTCTGCAGTAATGTCCGTATTTTGCTGATTGAATCGACACTCATCTGAAATCAAATCCGTCAAATCGCGTGGATCACAAGCGCGCAACAACCGGTTGGTTTTCTTATAGAATTCATCAATAAACGCCTTTAGATTCAAGCCATCCATATTCATTTCTTTTTTATGGCATTCTTGTCGAAAGATCGATTCATACGCCGCTTGTGACGGCGCCCCTACATAAATTTTGTAGCGAATGCGACGCAAAAATGCCGGGTCCGCCAAATCAGCCGGGTCTAAGTTCGTTGCAAAAACCACAAATTGTTCAAACGGAATCGAAAATTTTTTGCCTGTATGAAGCGTCAAATAATCCATGCGTTCTTCAAGAGGGATAATCCAACGGTTGAGTAAATCTTTGGGCTGCACCATCTGGCGTCCAAAGTCGTCAATGGTGAAGACGCCGCCGTTGGCTTTCATTTGCAGCGGCGCTTCATAAAACCGCGTGGTCGAATTGTATCGAAGATCAAGCATATCCAGCGTAAGTTCGCCGCCGACCACAACAGCGGGACGCCTACACATTACCCAACGCCGATCATTGGAGACGGTACCATCCAGCCAAACAGCGTCTGGGTCAGATTTTTCATTTTCAATTGGAACATGATGGACGGGATCGTAGACGCGAATCACGCTGCCGCCGACCAACACCGCATGTGGAATCGCAACCTGCCCGCCGCTACGGTCAAGAAATCGCGCAACCGCTTTCGCTAACGTGCTTTTGCCCGTACCGGGAGGCCCATAGAGAAAACACGATTTACCGGAACGAATCGCCGGCCCAATTTGTTTGAACATCGAATCATCAACAATGAAGCCGTCCCACGTTTCGCGCAATTGCTTTTCCGTCACGGAAACATTCGAAAGGCTATGCGCGCGAACGTAGGTTTCATATTGCGTTAGCGGGACTGGCGCCGGGCCGGTATAGGTGTCCGCCTCGAGTAATTGTTTAACGAAATTACGTCCTCGCTCGGTCAACGCAAATACATCAGCGGCGTTGCCCAGGCCGCGACCGCCGCGCTTTTCCGCTTTTGCGCTTTGCACCATATCGTCAAGCAAATCGTCAATTAACAAAAACGGCAAACAGACTTTTTGTGAAATCTCGCTGCCGCTCAATACGCCGTAGCGATAAAGATGCTTCGCAATCAAATCGCTGATATACGATGACGATAACCCGACATCCTCTAACGTCGCCGGAGCAGAAATCGCATTTGACGCAGATGCATCATGCGCAAATGGAGAGCAGCCGTTTGCTCGTCCACTTCCATTTATTATTTTCTCAGCGAGTACATTTTGCATCATCATGTCTCTCAGGAACCCGACTCGGATGACAATAACGACTCCATCATTGATGGGCTAGATTGTTCTTCTTCAGGAATTGCGCGCATCAATTTATATGCCCGCTCGGCTTCATCTCCCGCCATCCCCTCGCCTTGCGCATAGGTTTTTACGATCACGATCCGGTTTGCCATTTGGCCGTCTTCACTCCAATTGCTGGCAGACGGTCGGCCCTCGCCGAAACTCCGCACCACCAAACGCTCTTCCCATACGCCTGCGCTTCGCAGATAGTGCGCCGCCGTGATGGCGCGTTGATATCCAAGGCGCGTGTTGTACTCATCGCTATTGTTATGGTCGGCGTGTCCTTCAATCACGACCGCGCCTGCGCGGCGTTTGAGCTGTAACGCGATGCGATCCAATTCATGTTTCGCCTCTGCATTGAGGTTTGCTTTGTCGTAGGCAAAGTGGATGCGCCCAACTTCACGATCAATCGGGTTTGCATTTTCCGCCATCTTTTCAAACGGCGCTTCAACCACTCGTTGTAATGACGTGGACTGATAGGCCGTCCATTGATTGGTATCAATCGACTCACATCCCACCGCAAGAAAAACCAACGGGCCGAGTAGCAATAAACGTTTCATCTTACGCCTCCAAGTTGACCAGCGCCCTAATTCGCTGGTTACTGATTCATACTCATAAATGTGTCTAAAATTTTAATCACCGCAGGCCCGCCCAAGACGACGAAGATCGCGGGGAAAATAAATAGCACTAATGGAAAAATCAATTTGACCGTCGTCTTTGCTGCTTTTTCTTCCGCCCGCTGTTTGCGCCGCGTCCGCATATCTTCCGAGTGAACGCGAAGCGCCGTTGCGAGGCTTGAACCAAATTTATCGGCTTGAATCAACACACAGGTCAACGACTTTAGATCAGCGACGCCGGTGCGGTCTCCCAATTCACGCAAGGCCATTTCTCGTTCTTGCCCCAAGCGAATCGCCGCGCAAGTAATCTGAAATTCGCGGCTCAAGGTCGGGTTGCTCATGTGAAATTCCTGGCTGATTTTTTGCATCGCCGCGTCAAGCCCTAGCCCCGCTTCTATGCAAACAACCAAGAGGTCTAACGCATCCGGCAATCCGCAAAAAATATGCTCTTGCCTTTGCCGTTTGACGAAGAACAGAAATATATCAGGAAGAAACATGCCCAACCCGCAAGCAAACGCCATCGGCATCAATCCATCCAGAAGCGCTTTGCCCATGAGGATATAAATCAGTGTGATTGCGATGGCGGGCGTAATCATTAAAATCAAGCGCGCACCCCAATAAACAAAGTAAGCGACGTCGCTGTAGTAACCCGCGAGCGCTAAGCGTCTCTTGGAGTCGTTACGCTGCTTGGCTTCTTTGGGCGCCAGTTTACGACCGAGCGCCGCAACCATGTTCATTTCATTTTTTTCATGCCCCGCTTGAAGCGCGCGGCTCCCATTTTGTGCGCCGTGCAAACGCGCGATCCGTTCATCCATTGGATGCCGCGCAATGCCTGACAACGCGGCGAACGAGACCACTCCAAAAAATACGGCGGAAAACACCAACGCAACTATCGCAGTTTCTATCATTAGACTTTTATGTTCACAATCTTTCGAATGAGAAGCATCCCGATGATCTGTAAACCAATCGCGGCATACATCATTTTGTTGCCCAATTCGGTTGTAATCAGCACCAAGACATAATCGCGGTTCATAATAAAAATGATGCCAAACACAAACACAGGAAGCAAACTCAACACCCAGCCCGACAAGCGGCCTTCCGCCGTCAACGCTCTCACCTGTCCTTGAATTTTGAAACGGTCGCGAATCACGCCGGAGAGATTGTCTAAGACCTCAGCCAAGTCGCCGCCGGTTTCCTGGTGAATCATTACAGTCAGAATAAAAAACCGCACATCTAAAATGGGGACGCGGACCGCCATACAAGCGAGCGCATCTTCCATCGGTAACCCCATTTGATTTTGTTGAAACACAATGCCAAATTCCGTTCCAACCGGGTCTGGCATCTCCGTCGAAACCATGTAGAGTCCCATCGAAAATGGGTGCCCAGCGCGTAAAGAACGACCAATGATCTCTAGCGATTGCGCGAAGAGTCCTTCAAATTTCTTTAAGCGAGACTGACGCTGGCGCAGTATCATCAGATAGCGTAGTCCAAAGAAACCCACGCCCGCAAGCAACGCATAAAGTACACTCTGCGTTCCAAACCATGTCCCGATCAAAGTAACGATGCTCAAGATTCCCGACATCCATAACCATGTCACCACATCACTATTTTTACCCGCCTGTTCAAAAAGGAGTGGAAGGTTCATCAAAGGAGGAAACGTCGAAAAGATGGGGTATTTATCTGAATCTTTGCGTTGTTTCAGCATGTCTAAAATTTGCTTTTGGCTCGGCCCGCCGCCTTGGCTCATCATACGGTCTAAGCGTTTTTCAACGGCGCGGGTCTCTGCAAACATCAGCCAATACAGGCCAAACGCGCCAGCCATGACCAGCGCAGTCGTCCCCAAAAAAACAATCATCACCAACGCGGCTTGATTCATTCGTTTCCCACCACCAACTTATCGCCTGGTTCAAACACCGAGGGCGATAATCTCACGCCTGCCGCTTCCAGACGTTTAATACAACGCGGGCGCACGCCCGTCGCTTGAAAAGCGCCATGCACGCGGCCTTCGCTATCCACCGTTTTTTGGTCGAAAACGAAAATATCCTGCATGGTAATAACTTCGCCTTCCATGCCGACCAATTCAGAAATGCGCGTAATGCGGCGGGTGCCGTCAATCATTCTCGACGCCTGAATAATCAAATTAACGGCGGAAGAAATTTGTTGCCGAACGACCCGCACGGGAATATCCAACCCGCCCATCGCCACCATCATTTCGATGCGGCTGAGTCCATCGCGGGGCGTGTTTGCGTGAATGGTCGTCAGCGAGCCTTCGTGACCGGTGTTCATCGCTTGCAGCATGTCTAACGCTTCGGAGCCGCGCACTTCGCCGACGATGATCCGGTCAGGGCGCATCCGTAGCGTGTTAAATAACAAGTCGCGCTGCGTAATCGCGCCGAAGTTTTCAATATTCGGAGGCCGCGTTTCCAATCGCACAACATGCGGTTGTTGAAGAATCAATTCCGCCGAATCTTCGATGGTAATAATGCGCTCATCCGGCGGAATAAACGACGTCATAATGTTGAGAAGCGTTGTTTTCCCTGACCCGGTCCCGCCAGAAATAATCATGTTCAATTTGGCGCGCACCGCGCCTTCAATGAATTCGATCATCTCCGGCGTCATTGATTTATTTTCAATCAAGTTATCAATAGTTAATGGATTGACGCCGAACCGTCGAATTGACATCGCCGGTCCGTTCAACGCAAGCGGGGGGATAATCGCATTGACGCGAGAGCCGTCCGGCAGTCGCGCGTCTACCATCGGCGAGGTTTCATCGACCCGGCGGCCTATCCGCGAAACAATCCGGTCAATGATCTGCAACAAATGGCGGTCGTCTCGAAACGATGCTTCCGCTTTTTGTAATTTGCCTTTTTTCTCAATGAATATTTCATCAAAACGATTAACGAGAATATCGGAAATCTCCGTATCTTTCAGCAAGGGTTCCAGCGGCCCAAATCCAAACACTTCATCAAGAACTTCATCCGTCATGCGACGCCGTTCGGCGCCATTTAATGGAGCCGGATTTGAAGTAATCAACTCAGTTAAAACAGGCCGCACCTGCCGCTTGACCGCTTCCTTGTTATCTTCACGAACACGCTCAAGATCGAGCCGTTCAATCAACTGGCGGTGAACGGATTGTTTCAATTCCTGATACACGCTGCGGCGTTCCGCATTGCGCATCGAACCATTTGTGTCTTGTGTTTTTGCTGTTGACTGGTTCATCATGGATTACCCGATTGATTCCGCCAAAATAGATTTTTCTACGGCCTTTTCAGGCGCATAATCGTTTAATGGTTCAAGACTTGGCTGAGACTCGCCGGAATGAAGGCGCTTGGCGATTCTCTCAATATCTTTCGCTGCCTTTCCCCAACGCGACATGCGCCGTAACGGCTGCCCCTGATTAATCGCCGCGTGAACGCGCTTCTCGTCCGAACGAACATAATCAATCTTTTTCGTTTTTAACGCTTTCGCGATTCGTCCTTTTGATAATGAATTTTTTGCGTCATATCCATTCACCACGACGGTCAGTTGGTTCACGTCATAACCGATTTCGCCCAGCCAGTTAATTTTGCGGTTCGCCAAAAACAGAGACGGCAGATCGGGCTTGACCGTAAGGATCAACTGGTGCAAATACGGTGCGGCTAACGTCACGTTTTCCTCGTCATGCCCCAGATCAAGCACCACAAACGGGTACATGTGTTGTAGTTCATAAATCAGGCTGCACATCTCGTCGTTGCTTAGTTGGGGCGGGTGTTGATCGTAAGGCTGCAACATCAAATGCAAACCGCATTCATGTTTCGCGGTTACGCTCTCGATCAACGTCCGGTCTAAACGGTCGGCGGTTTCGCTGATGTCCATCAACGACAACGTGGGCTGCATATCAAAATAGACGCTGAGATCGCCTTGCGCGAAATGGAAATCAACCAACATCGTAGGCCCTGCGTTCAACAGCGAATACGCCGTGTTACAAGCAACCGTCGTCGCGCCGCATCCGCCGCGCGCGCCCCAAACGCCGATCACTTTTCCTTGACCGGAACCGGATTGCATCGCCGCTTGTTTCTGGCGAACGCGATCAAACGTCGGGATCAGTTCTTCCGCCTTCAGCGGCAAGGTCAGAAACTCGTCCGCCCCGGCGCGGAAACATTGCAAAATTAATTCAGAATTCGATTCCGTCCCTAAAACAACAACGCAACATTCTTTGTGGGCTTGCTTCGCGCCTTGAATAAAATTTTCAGTAGTTACATTTTGTTCTGGAGCAGTGATAAAAACCAAATCGGGTTGATTGCGTTCGATCAACGACGATCCCAAAAAACGCGAAGTCGTTTCACCGACCACTTCAACCAATTGGCTTGACTCCAACATCTTCACAATCTTCGCCAGATCGTGATGATGCGGATCGACCACCACCGCTTGAAACAGTGTGGATTTTCCGGTCTTGCCCATGGTTGCCGCTCCTTAAGTTCTCTATCGCATCCAAGCCGAATCAATTCGTCATTTCATTTTCTTACTAGCGAATGCGTTTACCCTTAGAATTTTTTCGCTGGTAGCGCTGTCGCTTTTCACTTTCACCAACACCACCTTGCAAGGCTTCTTCTCTTTGGGAAACGGCTTTTTTATCGTTCTTGCGCAAGGCGATGGGCGAAGGATTATCTAGTGGATCAAATTGTTTCGGCAGTTCAGTAGATTGAATTGTTGAAGAATGTAATGCGGCGCCGTTCATTGAAAGCGCGGCGGAATCATCCGGCTCGGTAAGGGTTTCATTTTTCGCTTCAGGCAATTCAAACGTCTTAATCGCCGGATCATCCAACACGCCTTTAAGGCCTGTTTCTAATCGTTGCAGGTCAGAGGGCGACATGCTTTCGTAATCAATTTCGGATGGCCCGGGGTAGTCATCTGCATCGTTTAACGGCGCCACCAATTGCGGCGTAATCATTACCAGCAATTCGGTTTCGGTTTCTTCCAATTGTTTTGATTTGAACAAATTTCCAAACAATGGAATATCGCCGACGCCTGGAACTTTTTGACTGGTAATCTGCTTGCCTTTGCTGATAAGCCCTGCAATGGCGAACGTTTGACCGTCTCTCAATTTCACAACGGTGTTGGTTCGTCGTGTAATCACGGTCGGAATCACATACCCGCCCAGTTCGAGACCTTGTGAAAAATCGAGATCGCTGACCTCCGATAACACTTCCATTTGAATCTGCTGGTCTTCGGTTACCGTCGGGCTGAAATCGACTTTCACGCCAAATTCTTTATACTCAATCGTGATCGAATTATTAGAGCCTGATTGCACAACTGGAATCGGAAACTCACCGCCTGCAAGAAAACTCGCCTTCTCGCCGCTACGCGCAACCAAGTTTGGTTCAGCAAGAATTTCAAGCAAACCTTTTTCTTTCAACGCTTTTACATAGCCTTCAATGTTGCTACCTGGAATTCCAAAAAATGTGGTAACGGCGTCAGCAACGGTTAATTGTCCGCCCAGATCGCCCGACGCTAAATTGCCTAATAGTGATCCGCCCTGAAAGTCGCTGCCCAAGTACCGAAAATTAATGCCAATTTCATCACGGAATGACCGCGCGACTTCAGCGATTTTCACTTTTAACATGACTTGATGAACGCCAGGCACTTCCATCAAATTTAGCACTTCTGATGAATAAGCCGACGCAATGTTCATCGCGCGCTCGACGCCGTAGATGCTGCCAACCGAACCGCTCAGCGCAACGCCGTGGTCAGTCGAAAGCACTTCAATCGAGTCGTCCGGCATGATGTGTTTTAACTGGCGTTCAATTTGTTGCGTGTTCCAATCGACGCAAACGTCGAACATGCGCGTTTTGTCGTCTTCCGTCCAGACGATGACCGTCGTCTCGCCCACTTGGCGCGCCGTAATTAATATTTGTTTGGGGTCCAGAATTTGAACATCCGCGATCTCAGGCGCAACCACCGAAACCCGCGTCGCGGGAACATTCAGCGCAAGCAGCTGCGACTTATTGATCGTGAGTGTGAGGTTTTCTTCGTTTGGAATTAACTCTTCGATGGTTGGCAGGTTCCCCGCAAAACTATTGCAACAGAACACCGTTATACCAATCCACACAATCGCCCGTGAAAACAAACAATAGTAGCCGCCCATTTTGAACCTCTTTTCGTTTAGAAATTCACTGTAACTCTATCCATCTTCAGTGGATTTCTCTCTCAACCTGCAATGCAATAAAAATTAAAAATTCACTTCAGATTTATCGATGCCGCGAAAGACTTCCACAACTTTCATCGGGACCTGCGGCGCAGGTTCAACTTCAACCTGGACGGGTTCCGGTAACGGCACTTCCGGCTTCTCTCTTGAAATCATGCTCGTTAGAAAAGTGCCTTCTGTTAATTCTTGAAATTGGTCTGTAGTATTTCTCAACACCAAACGAATGACGCCAGCGTTTGAAGCCAACGTCAGCTGCTCTGCTTGCGCCAATGAAACCAGGACGGTAACCGTTGGAACGAGTTTTGCCCGTTTCACGGCGTCGTCAACATCGTCAAGTTCCTGTCCAGTCGCGATCACTTCAAGGTTTTGCAAAATAGTTTTTGTTACGGTGTCGCGATTGCCTTCATCAACATCAAATGTGCTTAATACATCGACCCTGTGCCCGGGACGAACAAAACCCGCCACGCTGATGGTGTCGTCAACGCGAAGCGTAATCGCCCGCATCCCTTCAGGAATCAACGCCGGCAATCCGCCAAATGAATTCGCATCCGCCAGCCGGTCTGCAACGATCATTTCTCCAGGGTAAATCGTCGTACGCGCATAACGTCCCGCGATCTCCTCAATGCTGCCAAAAACGCCAAGTGGAACGCTTTCGTTCAACATTGCGGACATCTTTAATTTCTCAGCGCGAATCAATGAACCTGCAGAAATTTTTTCAACCGCAACGACAACCTGAGCAGCTTCTGGCTCTGCGTTCACGACGGTCTGTTGTTGCTTGATATATCGCAATACGGTCGCGCTTGCGAATAAGCCCGAAAACACCGCAACAACCAATATGAGTAACGCCCCTAATTTCGACATGGTTTTAGCCCTTTCGCAGGTTGATGGTTCAACCCCGTTGGCTGATATTCCGTTGGCGAATGAACTTAGATGAAGCCTTCTTTGCGCATGACAACCACGCCTTGCAATTGCGTTCCGCCAAACCCCGGAACGATGCCGCCGACCCAAGCCACCGATTCATAGTTCACTTGGACGCGCACCGTGACTGGATCATTGCGGCTTGCCGACGACACGTCCGCCGGGGTCAATTGCAACCCGTCGTATGAAACGCCTGCGCCGGACAATACTTCGTTCACTTTTGCAATCACGGTTGCATTGTCCGCTCCCGGCAGCGCAGCCATTCGCGCTCCCTCGCGCACAGCGGTGTTTAATAGGTGTTGTACGCTCAGTACGCGCCCAAATTCGATAATGCCAAACAACATCAGCATCAGAATGGGCAGCACCAATGCAAATTCCACCGTCGCGGAACCTCGTTCGCCCTGGTTCCAAGCCTTCTTTGGCTTGCTGTTCATGCCACCATCCCTCCGATGAGGAAGTAGGCGTAAAACCCAAATGCGATGGGAACGCCGTAAGGCAACAATATTTTTGCTGGCGCTTGTTCAGAGCCATTATTTAATGTTTTAAGTGAAGCCAGGTTTTTGCTGGCAACGCCGACTGTAGCCAAACGCTGCTGCCATTGGCCGCTGCGGTACATGGAATAGGCTCCCATCATCCCGCCAATCACGGCGATCCAGACAAAGGCTTGAATCGTCGCAGTCGCGCCGACCCAGGCGCCAACCGCCGCCATCAGTTTTACGTCGCCCGCTCCCATGCCGCCCAAGGCGTACATGACAATTAATGTCGCCAAGCCAACCGACGCGCCCAAAAGCGCATAGCCCAAGCCGGGGTAGCCTGTCATAGCCGCATGGTAAACCAAAGCAAATCCGAGACCGCCAAAGGTCAACCAATTGGGGACCCGATGTTCTTTCCAGTCGATATAAGCGGCGATGGTCAACACAACCGTAGCCGCGAGAATTTCAACGCTCATTACATATCACCTCGATTTAAAGAGTGGCGGGAATTGGGTGGGAAGAAAGGACGCTACAGGCTCACACCCTCACGTCTGTTCCTGCGCTTAAGCGCCCTTTCTTCCACCAATCGACAATTAATACATTCCCGAAAAGCAATTCATGTCCAACAATTAGCTGGTGGGCAAACCGGTGATTGTGGCCGATGTGCCGTTGAACCAACCTTGTAGCGCGCCGCTGAACGCAGTAATCGCGCCAATGCAACCGATGATAATCAACGCAACAACGACTGCGTACTCGACTGCGGTCGGGCCATCTTCACTCGTAATGAAATGATGCAGTTTGGATGTGATACTGTTCATGATATTTTCTCCTATCGCTACCACCCGTTATTTTTACCTTACTTAAACAAGCAAGGATTTAAAGCAAATAAAAAAGGCTGCACCTCTGCCGATAAAGAGCTAATAATTCTAGCCTTATCCACAAAACATTTGAAACATAACAACCCTGAAAAGAAATATTACTGGGAAACTCAACACGCCTCAATTAAAACCATATCAAACATTACAATAGTTAGTAAAGCATGAACGATACACAACGTCAACTTATTTTTTAGTTTTTTGCTCTCTTTTTGATTCTTTTTTTGACTCTTTGTGTAATGTAATTTTGCTAAGAAAATAGGTTTTGGGTAGGGCTTTTGAAACCGAAGTTGATACGCGAAAGCAGATTATATACAATCGGGAATTGTAAATGTGGCGGGGTCGACCAAAATGACTGAAACGACAATCAGACGACAAAACAGACTGAAATTCAGAGAAAACAAAAAAAATGCGCCTGAAAAACAGGCGCATTACATGAAAGCACACGAATTGTAAGAATGAAGTTTATTTCAATTGAAGTGATTCATCGCCAGCGTATGATTTCACGCCGCCTTCACTGACAAAGACTTCGATTACCTGGTCGCGGCTCAATGCGGCGTCATATACACGCGCATCATCCATATATCCGTTCCAGTTTTCGCCCGCATCACCGCTATTGTTTCCACCTAAGAACAGCGGCATGGCATCAAGTAATGGTTGAGTGATTACGCTTGTTGACGCTCTGGCGCCGTTACGGTAATAGGTCAAATTTGCGCCACTTTTAACGACAACATGATGGTTCCATACGCCATTTTCAAGGTCATCATATTCCATGTTATCGTTGCCGTTACCTTCAGTGTGCCACTCAAATTTCGTCGGAGTTAATTTTACAAATTGGCGCGGAACAAAGTCTACCGCATCCAGGTTATAGCGATTGCCCATGATGATATGGTTGCTCTCGTTTCCTTCTCCCTGCTTTGCCCAAAACATCCAGGTGAAGTTCTGTTCTAGCGACAACACGGGTAATAAATTCGCAGTCTGGATATAAGCGCCCTCTGCCGTACCGCCGAAACTGATGACGGAACCGCGTTCAGAATCAGTAACCCAAACAGACCCGCCGTCTCCTAAGCCATTGTTCACATTGGATATTGTTCCTACATTGTTGCTGCCGCTAGAATCCCCTGCGACTTCTCCCGAACCTTCTTCAAACGTCCAGTGTCCAATCAAACCTTGCGAAAAAGCTTGCGTACTGCACACGCATAATGCCAATGCGCAGACTCCCATCATCAATTTACTCGCATGTTTCATCATTCTTCCTCCCAATAATTAGATTCACCAAACTTTGCGTAGGGTGATATCGGTTCTTCAAAATTAAATTTCATACGGAAATGGACTATGCACAAAAACATGCAACAAATCAAAACGATTCATAACCGGCCATTCAATCTCACGGCAACTCGCCAAAACTAGCCAAAACCATTCAAGCGAAAGTCGTTACAAATCAAGATATTACATGCGCTAACTCTTGTCAAGAATTATTTAAAAAAAATGGGCGCTGATAGCAGCGCCCAAGCCCTAGAAATAGAGACGAATAAATCGTCTGGTAGGTCGTGATACTTCTTTTTTCTAATACATGCTCCAATTCGAGACCGAAGATTCACTGTCCAATCGGCGATCTAGATCAATGCGACCGTCGAGTATTCTCTCTAACACTGAAACCAGGTCGGCTACTTCCGGCGGCGCCATCGCGCCTTGTTCAACAAGAAGCGCTTGATCGCGATTCACCGTAATTTCATAAACATAACCGTCTGCAATCGGGACTTCTTTCGGATAATACGAATCGAGAACACTGAAATCAATTGTCTCCATGATCTCGCTTAAGCGGTCAAAACTCTCTTGTGGAACGAGGCCTGAGCGGTTGTTTGCTTCGATGACAGAGTCACTGGTAATCAATGCGCTGCGGTCCATATCAACAGTCAAATTTTGAACCCACCCGGTAAAGCCGCCGCTGCGTTGAAAGGTAATCCATTCCGAATTCGGCGGTGATTCATCCCCGCCAACGGTCAACGTCGCGCGATACATCATGATATTGTTCACAATGGCGTGAACTGGATATTTGCCTTCATCCAACGTCTGCGTTCCGATCCATTCACGAAACGGTTCTTCCACTTCAGGCTGTCCGCCGACAGGCGCCTCAATCTGCAATGCTGCGATCAAAGTCTCCGGTTCCGATTCTCCAACCGAGAGGTCTTTCCGGGTAAATACATAACCCGGCGTTGGAAAGATTCCAACAGCGTAGACATCGAACGCTTCGCCCGGTCGGGGATTCGGCGGGAGCATTTCTATACCAAATTTGTATATAGGGAATTCCGGTTTTTCATCTTCACCGACAATCAATCGCGCTTCATAGAACAAGACATCATTCATAAACCCACGCAGAGGATGCGCCCCCGTCGGCAATGCGACCGTTCCGACTTCTTCTTTGAAGGGCATGGGGTCATGCGGCGCGATGCCTTCCAATGGCAACACCGTGAGGTTCACAACCACATGCGCCGGAATCGAGCGCGTCATGTACATTGATTTTTCCGCAATGAAATACCCCGGCGACGGAAACACGCCTTCAACGAATACGGTGAATTCTTCTCCTGCTTCAGGATATTCTGGTTCAATCACGATTTTCACATCGGGAACCATTGGCTCAGGACGCGGTTGGACTTTTCCGCCGACATCAAAGGCGCCTTCAAAAAACACCACATCGTTGACCGTTCCAATCAACGGATGAACTCCTTCGCTCAGGACTGCTTTGCCCGCAATGACGCGAAATGGCGTGATGACTTGCGCATCCGGCCCAGTCGGTTCGTCAACATAAATCCGCGCTGCAATTTGTTCCGGCAATGACTCCATAATATCGAGGCGCTGGTCAACAACCGTGTACCCCGCGCTGGGAAACGCGCCAATAATATAGAACGTGACTTCATCGCCCGGCGCAGGCATGACGGGGTCCATAGCGATCTGCAAATTGAATTGCGAGTAATCAATTGGCTCAGGCGTTCCTTCAGGGGCGACGCGGAATTTCTTTTGATCGCTTACGACACCGTTGATCGTCGCAATAGCCTCATACTGGCCTTCAGGCAGACCCGTTACTGTAATTTTCTCTTCAACGTCAATTAAAACTTGAATACCAACTTCGGAGGCTTTAATGACTTTGAATGGCAAAAAAACTCGCGTCACATCATTTTCATCGTCGAAAACGATCTGCGCTTCATTCGGCGCGATGAACGCATAACTTCCGTCATCTAAATATCCCCGAACGGTGAATGTCACATCACCGCCTTCGACCGGAAACGCAGGCGTAACCTCAAGCGCGGGCCGATAAAAGGGGATGGTAGGTTCTGTCTCTTGGCTTTGGGCGAATGCCGCGCCCAGGCACACAACAAACATCAACATTAAAAGTGCGATGACATTCAAATAATCAAAACGGTATTTCATCTACAGCGCCTCCAGTAAAAAAAATGCCTTCTACTTAGTTGTATCGCAGCCAGACGTATATCTTTCATTTTTTTTCTATCATTTGTAATTCATATTTCACATACGCTTTTTCGTCTCTATGATATTGTCACGCCAAACTGCAGAACAACATTGAATTGTGAGAGCGAGTGTCAAAATATGTGCGTAAAGTACGACCGCAAGGCTCAATGTCATTGACTTAAGGGGTGGCAAGGGCAAGGCTGAATCAAATGAAGCCAGCCCTTGAAATATTGTTTGAATGCATCGTTTTGTTTATGCTGTTTTGAGATCCCCCCTGGCGCTTTCAGCGCCGTCCCCCCTTAAAAAAGGGGGCTGGTAATGACATTGCCGCAGGGGCATAGCGATAGATATAGTTACAGGAACTCAATCCGCACATAATTCTGGCAACCACTATAAAATAAATGAAACAGACTCTAGCGAAGCAGATAGTTAATAGATAAGCACACTTAGCGGGGGAGCCAGCGACGCGATCATGCGCGAACGCCCCTCATCAGTTTGCTTGACTCGCGACCTGCGCTTCCGGGGCTCGTATTCAACTGGATGGAATTGGTGGACGGAATCGGAAGCGACCGGGAACGGGAAATCTCACAAGGATTTCAACGCGGCGAGGCTTGGGCCTTTGAAGCCGCCGCGAGAACCTATTTCAAAACCATGGTCCATTTTGTCACGCATCTTAACCATAACCGCGACCGCGCCGTTGACTTGGTGCAGGAGGCCTTCTTTTTGGCCTGCCGCGCCCATCATCAAGTCGATCCAACCAGACCGCTGGGGCCGTGGTTATTTCAAATTGCCAGGAATATGGCCTACAAAGAACACAATCGGTTGAAACGCCAGCCAGTCGTCTCAATGGATGAACCCAACGAAGCGGGCAATCCGTACGATCCGCCCGCCGATACGCCCGATCCACGCAACGCCACCGAAGAGCGCGAAGTTCTCAGCGTGATTAAGAAACTGGTTGATCGCATCAAACCAAAATACCGGGATGTGTTGATCCTTCGCATTATGGAAGGACTGCCCAGCGATCAGGTTTCACGCTTGTTAAAAATTCCGGTTCCAACAGTCAACACTCGAACCCATCGTGCATTGCAACATCTTCGCAAACTCGCGCGTATTGAAGGCGTGCGTGAGGAAGAGTGGTTTTCATGATTGATAAACGCTTGATGAATGAAATGGTTGAGTGGAAATTAGACCACCCCGGCGCCGAATTGCCGCCGCATTATCAAAATGCCTTGAATGAATCAGAAGAACTTTTCGAAGAGTGGAAACGCACCCAAGGCTGGCTGCAGGCGCTGCATCAACCCGAAACCTGGGAGCCGGAAGACAATTTCTTCCAATCACTCACTCAAAACGCTGTCCGTGAGAAGCGCCGCGCCGCATTGTCTGACTCAACCCGGCGCGAACTGGCTCTCGACAAGGTCGCCGGCGAATGGTTTAACGCCGTGTTTAGCTGGCGCAAGGTTGTTACGGTTGCAATCGTCGCTGCGCTTTTGTTCCCTACCCTCTACGTTTCGATCAACACGTACAATAACATTGGCGCCGTACAATACACCGCCGGGGCCGTAATGCTCGAGTCCAGCGGCGCCCCGACCATACAACGCCAAACCACCGTCAAACGCGGCCAGACCATTCAAACCACGACCGAATCTCAAACGATTGTCGAATTAGACAACGGCGTCATCGCTTATGTAGACGCCCGCAGCCGACTGACCTTGCTGAGTCCTAAAAAAGTCGCTTTACACGTTGGCCGCGTCTATTTTGACGTACCCAAAGGCGGAAAAGGCTTTGAAGTCGCTCTGCCGCATGGCGAGGTGAGAGTTTTAGGGACGGCGTTCTCCATTGAAATTAGTCCAGAATCCAGCGAAGTGATGGTTGCCCGCGGCGTGGTTGAGGTCGCAAATCAACAAGAGAAAGTCATGGTTCGGCAGGGATATCAAAGTTCACTCGCCAAAAGCGGCTTGCTTCCAATCCAAAGATATCGAGACAACAAGCAGTTTCAATGGGCGAACGATTTACATCAGGACTGGGACAAAGAAGAAATGAAGCGCTACTTCCCCTCCCTGGCGGCGCCAGAGAAAGACAAGCGATGAAACACCGTCAAGCATTCACCCTTGTCGAGCTGCTTGTTGTCGTTGCAATCATCGGCATCTTATCATCAATTGCGCTGCCAAATTATCGCAATGCAACCATCAAGAGCCATGTGGTTAAGGCGAAAATGGATTTGCGCACTCTAAGCGTTGGGTTGGAAAGTTATCGCCTTGACAATAGTCGCTTTCCAAGAAAAAACAGTGATGTCCTTTTTTTCACATACTATTTAATGCCCGACCTGACGACTCCGGTTGCATACGTAAATAATCCAAGCGTAATCGACCCATTCGGACCGGTTGAAGAGTATGAGGAAGTACGATTGGCGCCACCCGGTCTTGAAGATGAAGGATTTTCCGCTAAAAACCAACCACTCATCAAAAACTCCTATACTTACACACCTTACGTGAGTTTGTCTCGATTGCATGGAAGGCCGGAATTGCGCCGTGAGGGCTTCGCTTTGGTCAGTGTGGGGCCAGATCGGCAAGATTCGTATATGGTTGATTTTCCGTTCCCGCAGTATTATCGCTTTCCGGGCGAGACGGTTAGAGATTCTATCTATAATCCCAGCAACGGATTAGAGAGTTTTGGCGATATTGGTTATTTTGGCGGCGACATCCGCGCCTCAGGCCTCATTGGCGGTTAAGTGAAAAGAGATAGAACCTTGATCCTCAATTAACTTTTCTAACGATAACTGCCTTCAAATCCATCACTTGCTCGCCTGTCTTTGATAAGGCTTTTACCGAAAGTTTTGTTCGCCCTGGCTTTAGTTGAACCGCGCCAACCCGAAGCGGCTGCCATTCTTTTTCATAGACCTCTTTTCGAGGAACCAGATCAGGGCTAGGGATATGCGGCGGATTATGCGCTTTGGTGATTTTCCCTTTGATGATTTTCCCGCCAATTTCAACCTGAAACTCACTACCAATATTTGACTTATCACATATATACTCAAGTGAGATTTCATAGTTACCTTGAGAGACAACTTCAACATCCCAATAGGGATAAGCCGTAACATCCGTCCAATTGGTAATATAATCATTCGCCCAGCCGTTGCTGCCCAGATAGCTGATTCCCTCTTTTGATGGAGGAGAAAGCAACGCCTCATGGCCTGGCATAACAACCTCATTCATTTCAGGATAACCGATTGAGATTGCGTCCGGTTCCAGGTTTCGGGCGGTGACATCCTGATACCATTTTTGATAAGCACTCTGGTATTGCTTTAATTTATCGGGATATTGTTCCGCAACATTTTGTTTCTGTTGAGGATCCGCCTTCATATCATATAAACGCCAGGAACCATTTCTCTCACAAGTTGCAAGCCAACGATCATGCCGAACCGAACCTCGACCGCCCCACGTGTGGAAGAGCATACGGTCAAGCGGTTGGTTGGAATTTTCCGTAATCCAACCAGATAGATCACTACCGTCTATAGACTTAGAGAGATTCGCCTCAACGCCGCAGAGAGCCGCCAAAGTCGGTAGCATATCAATATGGGCGGATTGGTGAGGGATGCGCGTCCCAGCCTTGATCTTGCCCGGCCATCGGATAAAACACGGCACACGGACGCCGCCCTCATCAACGCTCCCCTTGCGGCCCCGCATTCCACCATTGTAGCGGTCGCTGTTAGGCCCATTGTCCGTCATAAAAATAACGATGGTATCCTCGCTCAGGTTTTGGTCGTCCAAGCAATCGAGCAGCCGCTTAATGTTATCATCGAGATTCTCACACATGGCATAAGCGCATGCTGTAGTGTCGTCAAGTCTTTTTGCTTTATACTTATTAAAATACTGAGCTGGAACCTGCCAGGGAGAATGAGGAGCGTTGTAGGGAACATAGCAGAAAAATGGCTTATCTTTGTTTGAGACAATGAACCTCTGCGCCTCATCTGTCAGCACGTCGCTGATGAACCCTTTGGTCTTCTCATATTTTCCATTGCGCTCAAGCGTCGTATCAAAGTAGTTGTTCCAATGCCCGGCGCAGAACCCGAAAAATTCATCGAATCCCTGTCCGTTGGGGTGCTGGGGATAATGGGCGCCGTTATGCCACTTGCCAAAACATCCAGTGGTATAGCCTGCCTTCTGGAAAACTTCCGCGAGGGTCGTTTCATCAGCATCCATGGTTTCGAGGTTGCGCGTAACGCCGGTGACGCCCGTACGAATGTGATATCGGCCCGTCAGCAGGCTAGCACGGGTTGGCGCACATACTGGACTGACATAGAAGCGCTCAAACCGCGCCCCATCCGCAGCGAGACTGTCCATTGTGGGAGTATCAATCTGGGGGTTGCCATGTGAACGCACGTCGCCCCAGCCCTGGTCATCGGTGATAATCAGCAGCACATTCGGCTTCCGAGAATGACTAGCAGCAAGCGCACTCCAAGGCGACGTACATACAGCCGCACCCAGAGCCGTCGAAGCGATAAATTGGCGGCGTGAGACAGGTAGATTGTTCATGGCGTTCCCTCCAAAAGCCTATTTTCTCAAGGGAACGCCGATTCGACAAGCCGTGCAGCGTTTAGCTGGTCGGCAAGCCTGTAATGGTTGGGGCCGCGCCGTTAAACCACCCCGCGACGGCGCCGCCGAAGGCGGTGACTGCGCCGATGCACGAGATGATAATCAACGCTACGACAACCGCGTATTCGACCGCAGTCGGGCCGTCGTCATCATTCAAAAAAACTTGTGCGGATTGAAGAAATGCGTTCATTTTGCCCTCTCCACTTCTTAATAGACTTATCAAGGAATTATTATTCATGATTTATTACCCCTTATATTAAAGGATAATGTTAATAATATCACATTTACCTTCTTCAGTAAACAATATTTAGGGATTATGCGAAAAAATGTCAGAAAACGATGCAATAGTTCATTGCATCCGAATGAATGGTTCACTTCGCAAGCAGGAAAGTTCGACTTCAGTCTTCGTTTTTGTTGTAGCGAATCTTCTCTGCGAACAGGTCGAGGTGCCCGCATTGCGGGCAGCGCATGGCTTTGATTGGTATTGTTTTATCAGAACTCACTTTGATTGTGTACAACCACCCTGGTTCAGGTTTTCCTGGATGCCAAGAGTTAGCAAAAGTGTCGCCCATACTCATATCGACAACGAATCCTTGTTCTTTTTCCACATCGCAAAAAGGGCATTTGATCGACTTCGTATCCATTTTATCCTCCTGAGATGAAAAAAGGCGTAAGCCTATTGCAATCGCTTACGCCTAATAGAAGCCACCTCAAAAATACTTGATTGTTCGCTGCGTGTGGCATGGGTGCAACTCTGCTTGCTTCAGTGCGGGCTTTCAGGCCCTTATGCACAGGCGCTCCCAGAGTTGCACCCATGCCAAAATTGGTTTGCAATTTTTGATATGCTGAAAGCCTTTTTCGTAATCATTGATTGTGAGATGGCTTCTAATACGAAATATTCAGCCCAACCTTACAGCGTCCAGGGCGGGCGTTTTTCCCGATCCAAAAAGCGGTTGCATTCGGGATGATTGATAATGGTTTCGGTTTCGCCGTCAAAGGTGAGTTTTTCGTTACTCCATTGCGCAATGTTCGCCAGATGCGGCCCCAGCGTCGAGCGGTGACCGATTTCGACGTCCGCATTGCATAACTTTCGGCTGCGCAGGCAATCCAAGAAGTTGCGAACGTGTATATAGGTGTCATCGCTGCCGGATTCCTTCATGACCGGCTCGGACTCGCCGATAGGCGTAATCTCGAACCCGCTGCGGTTCATAAACAAGGTCGCGTCCGTCCCATAACACATCATGCCGTAGCCTTGTCCCAGGTGTTTGATTTCGCTGCACATGCGGAACATATACGAAACCGTTACGCCGCCGTCATATTCCCAGACAGCGTTCATGGTGTCGGGTGTTTCGCTATTGTCGGGCAAGGCGAACTTACCGCCGGTCGCGCTAGCGCTGATGGGGTATTCGGCGCCGACCGCCCAACGGGCGATGTCCATGTGGTGCGTCCCCCAGTCGGTCATTTGTCCGCCGGAGTAATCCCAGAACCAACGCCATTGGCGGCAGCGGTTTCTGTTATAAGGCCGCATCGGCGCTTGCCCTAACCACATGTCATAATCGAGGCCTGCAGGCGGGTCGCTGTCTGGCGGAGCGCCCATGTTTCGCTCTATGCGGTTATCGACGTTCCAGCATTCAACATGGGTCATTTTTCCAATCTTGCCCGAGTGAAGCAACTCGACGGCTTGCTTAAAATGAGGAATTGTACGCTGTTGAGTTCCGATCTGTGTGACGCGCTTGTGTTTGCGGGCGGCGGTAACCATTTTACGGCCTTCGCCGATGGTGAGCGCCAGCGGTTTTTCACAATAGACGTCCTTCCCTGCCTCACAGGCGCGAACGAACGGTATCGCGTGCCAATGGTCTGGCGTACCGATAATGACTGCGTCAATCTCATTGATTTCGAGCAGGTCGCGAAAATCCTTAAAGGCTTTCACAGAAGAATCGCCCTTGAGTTTGTCTTTGCGGGTTTGGTCGATGCGTTCCTGGTCAACGTCGCAGATCGCAAGTGCGCGTACATTCTCATCGCGCAAAAACAAACTGAGGTCGTATTGCCCCCGCCCGCCGCAACCAATCACGCCTATGTTGATGCGCTCATTGGCGCCAATCACATTAATGGCAGGCGCAACGCCCAGAGCCAGACTCGCGCCAAGCGTTTTATGAAAATCTCTTCTGGTATGTTGTTGATTACTCATTGCAATTCCTTCCCAAAATAAACGATTACTATTTTTTATCATAAAAAAAACGTCGGCGCTAACTCGGCGCCGACGCGTTTGTTTAATAAGTGCATTTTTTTATTTTACGGCATGAATTGCGAAAAAATGGTCTCCATCGAATTGTCGCCGCGATGATGGGCTTCTTCTTCGATATGTTCGACGTTGTCGAGCATCGTGGGGCGAATGTGTTTGTGAAATAAGCCTAACGAAATTTTTCCGTCGCCGCGAATCGCCATTTTATAGGCTTCGCCTTTATCCATCGTGTCATGATCGTCGCCGAGAATTTCGACTTGGCTTTTCACCTGCTTAAATACATCCATGCCGCGATAAGTCGGGCATGGCGAGATCACGTGAATGAACGCAAAACCCGGATGGCGAATGCCCTCGGTAATAGTGTTGACCAAATGAGCGCCTTCACCAACAAAACACCGCGCAACAAACGAAACGTTGTACGCCAACGCCAACGACACCGCGTCCAAGGGCGACTCGGTCGTCCCGTATGGCGTCGACTTGGTGAGGTCGCCCAGCGGCGTTGAGGGTGACGCCTGCCCTTTGGTTAAACCATAAATAGAATTGTCCATCATGATATAGGTCATGTCGACGTTGCGGCGCCCCGCGTGGGGAAAATGCCCGCCGCCAATGGCAAGCCCGTCGCCGTCGCCGCCCGCAACGATCACGGTCATTTCGGGTTTGCAAATCTTCACGCCGGAAGCGATTGGCAATGCGCGCCCGTGAATCGAATTGAACCCATACGTCGCGCAATAACCGGGAATGCGGCTGCTGCATCCAATACCGGAAATCACAGCGACGAGATGCGGTGGAACCCCGACTTCAGCAAGCGCTTTGTGAACCGGGCTTAATACGGCGAAGTTGCCGCAGCCTTTACACCAAATTGGTTTTAGTTCGCTGCGAAAATCCTTCGGAATATAATCCGGGTGAACCGGCTGACTGGATAATGTAACCATGATACGATTCCAACTCCCTTAGTTCGCAATCGCTGTATTTTGGGCCATTTTTTGCAATTGGCACACGATCTCTTCGCTGCCCAACACTTTGGCGCCGCTACGAGCAAAGCAATGTAATTTATTTGGATCATCAACCAAACTTTTCAAATAACGATAAAACTGGCCTTGGAAGGAAAGTTCGACTGTCAATACAAGGCGCTTGGTTTGGATAAATGCGTTTAGGTCTTCCAGAGGCAGCGGGTGAATCATTTCAGGGACGAAACCTTCAACTGCGAGGCCCAGTATATCAGCGCTTTCGATTGCTTCTTCGATTGCGCCCCGGCTGGAACCCCAGCCAATCAAGCCGATCTCCGACTTTGAATCGCCGCAATGATGAATCAATGAAAAATCTTTTAAAACGCCTTCTAACTTTTTAAAGCGTTTTTCATTCATCTGTTCATGAATAGTAAACGATGATGTAGGTTTGCCCGCTTCATCGTGTTCAATTCCGCTGACGAGGTGTTCGCCGCCGGGCGTCGCGAGTTTCACCGTCGGCGAGACGCCGTCATCCGTCAATTGATAGCGCTTCATCGTCGCCAACGCTTCGCCGCTCAACTGTTTTCGGTCAGGAACAGGAGGCAAAGTCGCATCTAGCGGATCGATCGCTTCCATGCGCTGTCCGATAAACTGGTCAGACAAAATGATGACAGGCAATTGGTAAGCTTCGGCAATCGCGAAGGCTTTGCGGGTAACGTCAAAACAATCGCTGACGCAGGTTGGCGCCACAACAACTTTTGCCGCGTCGCCGTGAGAGCCATAGATGGTCGCCATCAAATCAGATTGCTCCGATTTGGTGGGGATGCCCGTGCTGGGGCCGACCCGCTGGACGTTGGCAATCACGCAGGGAACTTCAGCCATCGACGCCAAGCCAATCGCCTCTTGCTTCAACGAAAGACCCGGCCCGGAAGTAGCCGTCATGGCTTTTTCACCCGAGTAGCCCGCGCCAATCACCATGTTCATCGCGGAAATCTCGTCTTCAGTCTGCACCACCGAGCCGTCTACTTTAGGCAACTCGCGGCTCAACCATTCCATCACTTCGCTGGACGGCGTGATCGGATAGCCCGCAAAAAAACGGCAGCCAGCAGAAATCGCCCCGCAAGCAATGGCTTCATTGCCCGCCATGACCATCTTCGTTTGACTTGGCGTATACTTTAAACGTGGAATAGGGAAATCATTTTGGAACGCTTGTGCATAATGACGCCCCGCCTCGACCGCATTCATGTTCGATGCGACGACATCATCGCCCTTTTTCTTGAAACGCCGCTGAATCAACGTACATAAATCATCATAGGGCAAATTAAATAAATCAAACAAAACGCCCAACATGACCATATTTTTTGAAAGCGTCGTTCCCGCGCTTTGTTCAGCCAATTCACTAAACGGCGCATGAATATACTGCGCATCAAAATTCGCGCCGAGCGGGTTGGTATTTGCGAAGTCCGGTTCCATCGTTTCGTCATGAATGACGATGGCGCCTGTTTTGAGCGACATCTCGTCTTGAAATTTCTTGAATTCATTCCAAGAGAAAACCACTAAGACATCTAAGCGGTCGCCTTGTGAAGGGATCGGCTTTGTGCTGAGGCGTATGTGTGCGGAAGACTCTCCCCCGCGAATCTGGGGGCCGTATGACTTGAGAAACAATGCGTGTAATCCAACTCTTGCAGAAGCGCGGGTGATTAACTCTCCACAGGTTACGCTGCCGTCACCACCGCTTCCCACTATTCCAATGGTAAGCTCTTTAACATCCATTCTGTCGTATCCCTAGATGACTAGATTGAAATTGATTGAAACAATCAAATTTAATTTACCTCAAAATATTAACGTCCATCCAAACTTTACTATATTAGCATTTTTATTTTTATAAACCCGCATTATGACAAAATACATCTGGGTATTTTCCACTCAAAGTTTACTAAATCAGTAATATAATCCCATTCATCTTTATTAGCTATTTAACTAAATAGTATTTAATGATCGCTTAAATAGCAAGAAGAAAAAGACAAATTTTCAAATACTTTTGTCTCTCTCTTGATTTACATACGAAACACTCACATAGACAAGAAAGTCAATTTTATATATACAACATGGAATAGGATATAAAAACCGGAGAAAACCTGATTATGCACAACGCAAACTTAAACCGTCGAACATTTATTGGCGCAGGGGCAGCGGCGCTGGCGCTTCCCTATCAGGCTGTTGCAGCCAACCAAGAGCGACCGAACGTCATTTTGGTAATGACGGACGACCAGGGATACGGCGACTTGGGCGTCCATGGCAATGATAAAATCCGCACGCCTCACTTGGACGCTTTCGCCAAACAAAGCGTACACATCCCCCATTTTTATGTATGCCCGGTTTGCGCGCCCACGCGCGCCTGTTTGATGACGGGGCGTTATAACTATCGCACCGGCGTCGTCGATACTTACATAGGACGCGCCATGATGCACAGCGAAGAAACAACTCTTGCGGAGATGCTCAGCGGCGCTGGATACAAAACGGGCATTTTCGGCAAATGGCACTTGGGCGATAACGCGCCGCTTCGCGCCAGCGAACAAGGCTTCCAAGAATCGCTGGTGCACATGGGCGGCGGCATCGGTCAGCCCTCCGACCCGCCGGGCAACCGCTACTTTGATCCAAAACTATCTCACAACGGCGAGACGAAGACCTACAACGGTTATTGCACGGACATCTTCGCTGACGCCTGCATTGATTTTATTCAGCAAAATAAAGAGCAACCATTTTTCGCTTATCTTGCGACCAACGCGCCGCATACGCCATTGCAAATCCACGCGGATTACGTGAAGCCCTATTTGGATATGGGACTTGATGAAACCACCGCCAAAGTCTACGGCATGGTAGAAAACATCGACGATAACATGGGCAAGTTGATGAGTGCGCTGGAGCGCCTTGATTTGGTCGATAACACCATCGTGATTTTTATGACCGACAACGGCCCCCAACAAAAACGCTACACCGCGAATTTACGCGGGCGCAAAGGCTCCGTCTATGAAGGCGGGGTGCGCGTTCCGTTTTATATCCGCTGGCCAAAACGCTTACAAGCAGGCGCTTCGGTAGACCGCATCGCCGGGCATATTGATATTACGCCGACGATTCTTGAAGCCTGCGGCGTCAACAAACCGCAAGAGATTGCGTTTGACGGCAAAAATCTTATGCCACTACTTGAGAAAAAACCAACCGCCTGGCCTGACCGCAATCTCTATTTTCAATGGCATCGCGGCGACGTTCCGCAGCGCTTTGAAGCCTGCGCCGTACGAGGACAGCGCTATAAATTGGTCAATGGAAAAGAACTGTATGACATCGAAAACGATCCTGGCGAAACGACCAACATCGCCAGTCAACATCCAAACATCGTAGCGAAAATGCGCCAGGAGTACCTCGACTGGTACCGCGACGTTTCCGGTGAACGCGGCTACTCCCCGCCGCTGATTCATATTGGTTCACCCGACGAGAATCCCACCATTCTGACTCCACAAGATTGGCGCGGGCCTGACGCTGGCTGGAACAAAAACTCGGTCGGGTATTGGGAAGTGAATGTGTTGGAAGACAAGAGATATGATGTGCGGCTCCGTTTTAAACGCGCACCCCAAAAGGGCGTTGCCTATTTTAAATTACGTAGCGTATTGCTTGCGCAAGAACTCAAGGCCGGTTCAGATTCATTGACCTTCGCCTCGGTCAAACTGCCGAAAGGCCCCGCTCGTTTAGAGGCATGGATCGACTTTGGAGATCAAGCAGTTGGAATGCAATACGTAGACGTCTTTCAAACAGACTAATGGACACGATTTCACGACGTTCTTTCATTCAAAGCGCGGTGGCGGCGATGACGGCGCCCAATGCGTTTAGTTCAGCCTGTAAGCCGAACATCATCGTCATTCTGGCGGATGATTTGGGTTATGGCGATTTGGGTTGCTACGGCAATACCGAAATACAAACGCCTCATTTAGACTCACTCGCCAAGGGCGGCTTGCGCTTCACTGATTTTCATTCCAGTTGTCCGGTATGCAGCCCGACCCGCGCAGGCTTACTCACAGGGCGATACCAACAACGCTGCCGCGTCCCCGGCGTCGTAACCGTCGCCAAACATCGTGATAGAGGGCTGCCGCCCAGTGAGATCACTTTTGCCGAACGCCTGCGTGACACCGGCTATGCGACCGGGGTATTCGGCAAATGGCACTTGGGCTATCAGAATCAATTCAACCCGACCCGGCAAGGCTTTGACCGCTTTCGCGGTTATGTCAGCGGCAACGTCGATTACATCTCGCATATCGACCAGGGCGGCGTCGCCGACTGGTGGGAGAACGGACGCCTCGCCCCGGAAGAAGGGTATTCGACTCATCTCATCACGCAACATTCCGTACAATTTATTGAAGACAACCACGCTCAACCGTTTTGTCTGTATGTCGCGCACGAGTCGCCCCACTACCCCTATCAAGCACCTAGTGACACAGCAGACCGAACTGTCGGCGGCACGTTTAACTCGCATGGTTCGCGCCAAGACAAAAAAAGCGCTTACAAAACAATGATCGAAGAGATGGACAAGGGCGTAGGAGAAATTTTAGCCGCGCTAAAAAAATACCATCTCGAAGAAGACACATTCGTCTTCTTCTTCTCTGACAATGGCGCAACCAAGGTCGGCTCAAACGGCGATTTAAGAGCATGGAAAGGTACGCTGTGGGAAGGCGGCCATCGCGTACCCGCCATGGCGTACTGGCCGGGACGCATTCAACCCGGCGTGATCGACGACACAACCATCAGCCTCGATATCTTCCCAACGCTGCTCACGCTTGGCGGCGCAGAAGCCCCAATCGACCGCCCCATTGATGGACGAGACTTATCGCCAATTCTATTCGATGGAGAATCTGTCCCCACCCGCAAACTGTTTTGGTCGTACAACAAACAACGCGCGGTTCGAGACGGCGATTGGAAACTGGTTATTACAAAAAAACTGAACAAAGACGAAATCGAATTATTTAATTTAAAAAACGACCCAAGTGAAGCGAACAACTTGGCATCGAAACGCCCTCAACAAGTCCAGTCTCTACTGAGCGATCTCGCCGCCTGGGAAAAAGACGTCATGCCAGACGATCTTGTCTGGTAAGAGCACGGCGTTTAAAAATCACACGGGATGACGTAAACCACTTCGCCGTTCTTTTCGATTTTCCGTCCGCCTGCGTTCCAGATGGCTTGCTCGGCGACGGCGGCAATGCGTTCGACAATTTCGCTAATGGGCGTCACGATTGCAATTTCATCGCGCGTGTAATTGATATAGCGGTCATTGAACGGTTTATCCCACATCCCTTTGCCGACGAAGTCTTTGGTCAGCGCATCGGGGATCGTCTTGGCGCCGTTTAACACGCCCATGAGTCCCGCGCAAGTCGCCGCCTGGTTGTCACAATCGTATCCGGCTGAAACCGCAATTCCGGTTGTTTTCATAAAATCGCCTTCGCCGTAAAGTACCGCCATGATGCCGCACAATCCGTTTTGTAAGGAAGACACGACCGAAACCGGCGCTTCGAAATCGCCTTTTTTGTAGCGGTAATATTTATCGTGAATTAACTTACGCGTGTCGCGCCAATTTTTGTTCTGCTTATGCCATTTGATTACGTCGAGCATGCCTTCATAAAACGGGCCTTCCTGTGGAATTGCCTTAAGCGCCAACTGAACGAGTTTCTCGGTGTCTTTCTCAAAGAACGCCGCGCTGTACATCACCGCGTATGCAATTGTCGGATGCGTCCCCCAGTCGTCGTTGGTAATGCGCGCGCCCCAGTCAGCGCGTTCAGCAGCCTGTTGGGTCAAGCCAGGATAAAACGCGCTCCAAATTTCGTTGACCAGTTGCGGGTCAATCTGAAACCAGTTTTCGTTATTCTCTTTCTTGCCCGTGTCGGGCGCAACCATACCCTGCTCCATCAGGTTTCGCGCGGTTCGGTTGGCAACCCAGATTTTTCGATTGATGTGTTTTTTCCACATCGCGGTGATTTCTTCGTAATTGAGGTCAAGGCCGTATTTCTCGACTGCATGCAGGGTGACGAGTTCGATGTCGGTGTCATCGTCTGAAAACGCGCCTTCCACAGCAGCAGCGAAGATCGGAATATAGCCGCGATGGTCGTTACGATTCACACGAACGCCCGAATCGTCTTTAAAGGTATAATAATGGTCAACGAGAACGGGAATCGACTCATCCACGTAATTATTCTCAAAGGGAAACCCCATATAATTACCAACTAACTGCCCCACCCAAAAGCCGGACAGTTTATCCATCAGTTCTTCGCGGGTGATGGTGCGTTCTTCAGCAATTGCGGCACCGCTAACTAGTAATATTAAAAACGTGGACAGATAAACACTGTTCTTCATTCTTTTCCCCTTTGGCAAATCAGGTGGCGAAATTCAGATTGATTTATGATTCAATAGATTAGAGTAAAAAGCAATGCATGGGAGAACAAAGTCCAATGATCCAAATTGTCCGAGTTTCCATTATCGTTTTGATTGCCTGTTTATTCTGCCGCACGCCAATCGGCGCAGATGATGAACAGGCGTTCCAAAAAGAGGCTGAAACCGCTTTACGCAGCGCCTTGAATTTCATCGCAGGCTTACAACGCGGCGGCGGATGGGCAATGGCATGGACGGAAGACCTGAAATATTTCTACGGAGAGCATCGTATTCGGGAACACAATATCATTACCGTACAGCCGCCCGCCACGCCGGGACTCGGTCAAACATTTCTCAAAGCGAGCCAAATTCTCAAGGATGAAAAATATCGCCAAGTTGCGTTAGCCGCCGCCCAAGCCTTAATCGAGGGACAGTTAGAAAACGGCGGCTGGCCCCACGAGTATTATCCCGGCGATAAGAAAGGAACTGGTACGTTCGACGATGACGTTACCCAAGGCGCGACCCGTTTTCTTCTCTCCATGTATCGCGAGACGCAGGATGCAACAATCGAGGCTGCCGTCAAACGCGCCGCCCAATTCATGCTTGATTCACAATATGAAAACGGCGGTTGGCCTCAACGTTACCCCGGCGGCAACGGCTATGGAAAAAACATCACTCTCAATGACCAAGCGATGATGGATGTCATGCGAACACTGCTCGTGTGTTATCACGAATTTGGCGACGAACGCTACCGCAACGCCGCTCTACGCGGCGCCGATTGTTTGGTCGCGCTGCGCGGCGCGCCGCCGCAGGCAGGTTGGGCGCAGCAGTTCACGCCGGACGGAAAACCCGATTCCGCCCGCGCGTTTGAGCCGGTTGGTCTCAGCAGCGCCGAGTCCATGGACGCAGTGCGCGTTCTAAAAGAGATATACATCGAGACGGGAGACAAGAAATATTTGGAAGCGTGCCTCCCCGTCTTCGATTGGCTCAAACGCTCAAAACTCGAAAACGGAAAATGGGCGCGTCTTTATGAATACGGCAGCAACCGCGCCATTTATTCAACCGCCGACGGCAAAGTTATCTATGACGTCAACCAAGCCCGGCCGGGCTATGGCTGGCAAGGTTCTTATTTCAGCGAAAGTCTCCAAGCAGAAATTCAGCGGCTCATCGCAGCGCCGACCGATCAACGCCATGAGGAAAAAAACCAACAGAAACCTCGTTCATTGCGGTCTGCAAGAGAGCGCGCGCAAGAGGCCATCAAAACACTAGACGGCAAAGGCCGCTGGCTGTCATCGCTAGGCGGATCCATGCGCAATTTTTATCTCGAAAGTGAAGAAAACCCCGATCCTCAAATGAAGTGTATCCATTCAGTAATCTATGAACGAAACATCGGTGTATTGTTAGACTATCTGGAGGCCGCGCACTCTCGTATCGAGTAACAAATCAAAAACAAATCACATAATTCACTCTCTGCAAAGCAAAATTGTAATATACTCACTTTTAAAGTGTTAGTACCTAACGATTGAAATGCCTGCTAAGGAGCAGTGATTATGTTGAACACCCTCGACCTGGATGTATCTCTTGCCAAAGAGGCATACAAAGAGGCTCTGGCTCCCCTCAAAGAGCGCTTGGTCGAATTACAGCGGGCCGTTGTAGACGCAGAGCGCCCCGTCTTGATTGTCTTCGAGGGGATAGAAGCCTGCGGCAAAGGCGACAGCATTCGCCAAGTGGTGTCTCCGCTCGACCCGCGCGGTTTTAAAGTCCACCTGATGAACAGCATCCTGACCGAAGATGAGCAATACTGGCCGAAACTGCGCCGCCATTGGCTGCGGATTCCGAAGCGGGGCGAGATCGCCATCTATGACAAATCCTGGTATATGGAAACGGTCCGCGCGCGCGTGGAAGGCGAACTGTCCAACTCAGACTGGAGCACTTGGATTGATGAAGTGAAACAGTTTGAACGCCAACTCATTGATGATGGAACCGTGTTAATCAAATTTTGGCTGCATATCAGCAAAAAAGAACAACGCGACCGCTTTAAAGTCAGAGAGAAAAGCGCTTATGAAGGCTGGCGGGTCGACAAAGATTCTTGGAAAAACCATAAAAAATTCAACGACTATATAGAAGCCACAGACGACATCATCGTCGAAACCGATACGCCCTACGCGCCCTGGACGCTGGTTCCATCAACCGACCGACGCTACCGCCGCGTCATCGTATTGCGCACAATCGTCGAGACGCTCTCGCGTTCGTTAGAACAGCCGCCCACAACCGTATCCGTCGTAAACCATGTTCCAACGCCGTATGAAATTCGCGGCAGCGAAGAAGGAACCCTGCTGGACCGGGTCGACCCAACCATCGAAATCTCACGCGAAAAATACCGCGAAGATTTAGACCAATATCAAATGCGCTTGCGCCAGCTGGAGTTTGCCTGCTATGCGAAACGCCTCCCTGTGATTTTGGTGTATGAAGGTTGGGACGCGGGCGGCAAGGGCGGCAACATTAAACGTATGACCCAAAAACTTGATCCGCGCGGATACAATGTGATTCCCATCTCAGCGCCGCAGGGCGAAGAAGCCACCAAGCATTATCTTTGGCGTTTTTGGCGACACGCCCCAAAAGCCGGACACTTCGCGATCTTTGACCGTTCCTGGTATGGGCGCGTCATGGTGGAACGCGTTGAAGGGTTCTGCCGCGAAGATGAATGGAAACGCGCCTATTATGAGATCAACGAGTTCGAGCGCCACCTGGCGGATTTCGGAACGGTGATTTTAAAATTCTGGCTGCATATCAGCAACGAAGAACAACTACGCCGCTTTGAAGAACGCGAGCAAACGCCCCGCAAACGATACAAACTCACAGAAGAAGATTGGCGCAACCGGGAGAAGTGGAACGAATACAACGTTGCCGTCAGTGAAATGATCGAACGCACCAACACCAACTATGCGCCCTGGGTAATCGTTGAAGGAGATTGCAAACTCCATGCGCGTATCAAGACCTTAAAAACGCTCGTGAATTTGCTGGAACAAAAACTAAAATCGAAATAGAGACTCTTCGAACACTTCAATCAAATCAGCCGTACATTTATTCACTATCCGAGTTCGTTTCTTTTGATTTAATGTGTATTTTCTCGTCTTTTTCGTCATAGGTCACGACGCATGTATGTTGGGGCGTACGGAATTTGTATCGGGCGTCGTGCATCCGCACAAAGACATCGGGATAAATAATCCCAGCAATCACTGACGGATTTTTGGTGCAATGGAGTTTTTTCGCCAGAGCCTGATAGGCCTCTCGTTGCGTTTTGATTTTCTGCTCCAACAAGTTGCATTTTTCTTGAGCGCGGTCTAACAGTCTTTCATCTAAATCTTGATAGGAGCGTATGGCTTCATTGAGTTGTTTGAGCAACTCCGTGTTGTTTTTCATTTTTTGCGACATGGTCGCCATTACTTCCATCACGGCAAAATCAATTCCGACCTCAATTTCCGTACGGGTGCCGTATTCCGCGCCCACGATGCGTGAGACAATTGTGTGTCCCGCAACGCAGCGCCCGCCGACCACCGCACCCTTGCCTGAGCGCAATTCAATATTTCTCGCCGCCATGACTTGGCTGTTTAATATTTGCGTCCCCACGGCAACGTCGCGGCCTGCGCGAATATCCGCATTCTGTAAAAAACCGGCGATCACGTCGCGCTGCGCCGAAACGGTCCCCTGTTCTTTGCCAAAAATCCCTTTTTTAATTTCGACATCTTTGCCCGCGCTGATTTCCGCCGCTTCAACAGCGCCAACCACGGTGACCGAACCAGAGGCTTTGACTTTAAAATCATCCAAGACGCTGCCGCGAATGACAACGTCTCCCCGAAAATCAATATTCCCGACAGAGAAATCAACATCTCCGTCAATTTCTAATACTTCAGAAACACTCAGCACATCATTTTCAAAGCGATAACGCCCTGCTAGGGTCGAGAACCAATCTTTGCCGTCATTGTCTACGCGGATACCTTCGCCCGGTTCGAGGTTCGCTGCTTTTCCGGCTTTGCCTTCGAGCAGATGTCCGTGAATATCAAAGCCATTCATCCCCTGGGTTGGAAATTGCACCGAGACCAGATGCTCCCCGGCCGGAACTTGCGAAAATTTTTGTAAATTATAAAAATTGATGCCCCCGTCTTCTCCAATAGAGAAAAACTTTTTACCGAGCGTGGGTTTACATATCCATTCAATGGACCCGTTTTTTCCATGCCGGGCGGGTTTGCCCCGCGCAATTTGCCATTGTTGAACTGGCTTTAATTGTTCGTTCGCTTGCTTAATCGCCTCGCGGATTCGTACCCGGTCAATGCCTCGCACGACTTTTAATTTCGACAAGCGGTTTTCAATATCTTGAAAATAAGCGCCGCGCCCGAGACCCTGCGGCGGTTCAATCGAAAGCAGGGCGCGCATTCCATTCTCATCAACGGAAATTGTAATGGCAGCGTCTTTGTTATTCGGGCGAACAGACAAAACGCCTTCGTTAACTTTCAGCGTTCCTTCAAGGGAGGAATAGTATTCGTGCCCATTTTTGGTGTGGATATTCGCGCCAACTTTGGGCGGTTCATTGTCAATCACAGGCGCTTCGAGGGTGTGGCCGTAAATGTCAATGCCCGGCTCGCCAGTCCCTGTCGTTTCTAACTTCAGTAATAACTCATTCTTCCGCACGACCACTTCAACCGACTCGTCGATGGGCGCCTCGCCAGCAATCCAAAATGAGCGGCGAAAATTTTCAATGGGGATAGGGTCGCGGCCCACTGCGATCACGATTTCTAATTCAACATCGGGCTGGTTCTTTAACAGCTGAAATCCTTTGAGCGCATTACGTTCAATGACGCCTTGGATGACGCCCATTTCATTTAACTGTTTCAGGCAAGCACGCGCATCGTATTTTTTGGGAGGACGACCAAGAGACGGATGGAACCGCAACCATGCTTTAGTATGCGAATGGTTCATCACCAAAGAAACGCCCGCTTGAATCATAACGGCTTCAAGCGATTCAACTTGATCCGCTTTCAATTCACTTGTCTCAGCAAAAGAATCTTTTGCTGAATGTTCATCGTGAAGCGAAAGGTCAACTTGCCCTAATAGTTTTTCTAAGCGTTCCATTGTCTAATATACCCTGCAATGATAAAGATTATATCATAGATAACCTCTCAACAACTTGTTTTTATCTCACCGCGTTTTATCGGCTCATGCTCAATAATTATCGTCAATACGACGACTCGGCGCCTCCACCACAATAGATATATTATTCACATTATTTCAGAGAAATAGTTAACTAGCATTTGACCTTTTCAGTAAAATAATGTAACAATGGAGTTACTGGGGAAAGATTACCATCAAAGGAGCAACACAATGAAAGCAATTCACTGGGTATTCTTGGGGACAATCGCTGCTGTCGTTCTAGCAATGGGGTGTGCGACAACAGGGCAATCAACATCAACTGCGGCATCGGGTTCTCATCCAAAATTTGAAGAGATGTGCTCAAAATGCCACACATTAGACCGGGTGCATGTTGCTCACAACGCGCTCTCGCAACAACAAATGAGTTCTATCGTTCAACGCATGTCACATAAACCCGGCTCAAACATCGACCCGAATAGCATCGAAGACATCGTTTCACAAATTTACTAATCCAGACTCAATTTGTGATTTGTGAATTCAACTCGAAGCGTGAAATCGTAAATCTGATCGGGAACAGTTTTCTGTTCCCGATTTTTTTGATTCAATCATTTTGAAGCAATTCAAGATCAAGCCTCTTTCGTTCAATTCACCGCCGTCGTATTCTATTTAAAGTTGAACACTCAAAGTCAAAGGGGAAACCATCATGAAAGATGCTTTACAACGCCGTCAATTTCTTGCAGCGGGCGCAACCGCCGCTTTCGCCGCCAGCGCTGGCTTGAACCAATCGGCTTTTGCCGCGCCGTCTACCACCGCGAATGAACCCAAAATTGGTCTCATCCTTTACACGCTTCGCGACTTTTTGAAGACGGGCGATGATATTGCGCGCACGTTTGAAAAGATCAAAAAAATTGGTTACAACAATGTGGAAATCACCAGCTGCGGCGCGGTGTCAAACTCCGAACTGGCCAAACTGTTGAAAGCCAATGAACTGAACGCGGTTTCAACCCACTCCTCGTTTGATCAAATGAGAAATGACTTAAACAAAGTCGTCGATGAGCACAAAGAAATCGGCTGCTCACATATATGCGTCGGCTCCATGCCTGGCGACATGCGCAAAGACAAAGCCAGTTATATAGAATTCGCCAAACAAGCCAGCGAAGTGGGCCAAAATTTGGCTGAACACAATATGACCTTTGGCTATCACAATCATAACTTTGAATTCCATCATTTCGATGGAATCGCGGGCCAGGAAGTCTTACGGACCGAGAGCGACCCCAAAGCATTCAACTTTGAAATTGACACCTATTGGATTCAAGCTGGCGGCGCCGACCCCGCGCAATGGATCGAAAAAACGGCGGGCCGCGTCCCCACCGTCCACATGAAAGACATGTTGATGTTAGACGGCAAGCAAGTGTTCGCCGAAGTTGGAGCAGGCAACTTGAATTGGCCCGCCATTCTTGACGCGATCAAAAAAGCGAAACCAAAATACGTCATCGTTGAGCAAGACCAATGCTATCGCGACCACTTTGAAAGCATCACGCTCAGCATCAAGAACATGAAATCCTGGGGCCTCAAAGCGTAGCGAAATTTGCTAGATATAATACAAAACAGCCGGGCGGTTTCGCCCGGCTGTTTTTTTGTCTCAATAAAAATCTGCGAATCAATTATGCAAGCCCTATGAGCATTGCTGTTAAAATTTTCATGATAAGAAATGACAAGACGCACATCGCCACCATTTCAATCAAAGAGCCCAGTCGAAAACTGACAAATATAAGAACCCACATGATCGGCGTTAACAAATACCTGAAAAGTGGAACCCATTGAGAAAGAAAAAGCGCCAGGCTTAATCCAAGCATCACACCAACCGCCCCGAACAGGTTCCCCATTAAGCCGCGACGCTCATCTTCTTCCCGCGAATCCATAAGAAAGCCCGCAATAAAAAGCGCAACGCCAACACTAATCCCAGGTGCGAATATCTCCATGGCTCGCGCAAATAGATATCCCATCGCTCTTCCTCCCCTCAGGCTGAATTATGGTTCGAGAATGTTCACCTTTTCGCCGACCAGCGCTTTGCTGACGTTAATATAAAACGCGCGGAACAGAGACGGTTTGGAAGCCTCTGCACGTTTGGGGTGCACCGCATTGGTCAGCAAAATCGCCGCGCAATTGTGCTCGGGGTCAACCCAAATCATGGTACCGGTAAAACCCTGGTGACCGAACGCCGACGTTGAGGGCAACCCGCCGCCGCCGTGTAACGTCAACTTGTCGTCCATTCCCCACCAGCCGATCAGCTGCTCGCGGCTTTGCAGAAATCCGCTGCCTTTTTTTCGAGGCCCTTCCGCAATCTGTCGCTTCAGCATCAGATCAATGGTTTCTTCTTTGAAGATGCGGACGCTGTTGAATTCGCCCTTGTTTAACAGCATCTGGGCGAAGATCGCCAAGTCGTTCACAGTCGAATAAAGCCCGGCATGGCCGGAAACGCCGCCCATCGCGCGGGTGTTTTCATCATGGACGATGCCCTTGAGTTCTTTATCGCGCATCAAGTCATATTCGGTCGGCGCCGTGCGCAAGCGGTGCTGCAAGTCGGGTAAGTACATGGTGTCTTCCATACCCAACGGCTCAAAAATGTTATCGCGAGTAAATACGTCCAGGCGTTCGTCTGAAATCACTTCGACAATGCGCCCTAACATGATGAAGCCCAAATCGCTGTAAATACGTTTGTCGCCCGGTTTGTAAGACAACGAGAGCGCCTCATCAATTTGGCGGTAGACATCCTGTCGATCAATAAACAAAGTATAAAACGGGAACCACGCTGGCAACCCCGAGGTGTGGGTAATCAATTGGCGAACGGTGACCTGGTCTTTCGCGCGCGCGCCAAAGGTGGGGATATAACTCGCAACGGTTGCGTCTAAATCTAACTGTCCGCGTTCAACCAGAAGCATGATCGAAGTTGTACAAGCCACCGCTTTAGTAACGGACGCCATATCAAAAATGGTCATTTCCATCATGGGTTGTTGCGCAGGCGTATAGACGATATCGCCGTCAGATCCACGGCTCATCATTTGGGTTTGCATATTGCCCACTGCGCGCCGCGCGACGATCTTGCCGTCTTTGATAATCATACCGACGCCGCCCGGCCCGCTTTTGTTTTCCACTTCTCCCGCCAAGTCAGAAAACGCCGCGTTGACGTATTCGTAATCTAAGCCAACGTCCCAAGGGTTCGCCCAAGGCAGCGGATTTGGGGTCTCCGCGAAACTGATACCCGCGCAACAAATAAATAGAAATACATAAGCAATACGGCGACTCAACATTATGTCATCTCCTTCGTTCTTAGCCGTTCCAATGATACAGTAACTTGCGCCTCTTTAATAATTGTAGGGAAACCATCTCCATTCATCAATGAAACAACGATATTGTGATGCTGTCGCGATTGGAGTGCTGCTGGCAATTGCTTGCGCACTTTACTTGCCCTATTTATTCGACAAACCCGGATTCAGCGGCGATAGTATTAAATTCCAGGCGATCGGGCCTGTGCTCGGCGCCCCCCACCCCACCGGCTACCCATTATACATGGGACTTTTGTGGGCGACGGCAAAAATTCCGATTTCTACGTACGCGTTCAAAGCCAATGTCCTGAGTTTATTTTTCTCGCTAGCGTCTCTTCTTTTGTTATACGCAAGCATCCGTCGGCTCGGCGCCTCACACTGGACGGCGTTTTCTCTTTCCGCATTTTTCGCTTCGACTCCCGCCGTATGGAGTTACTCCTGCGTGGCGGAAGTCTATTCGCTGCATTGGTTTCTTATGCTACTGTTTTTGCGGATTGCGTATGAATGGCAACAGGCGCCGACGCCCCGGCGGTTTCTCTTCTTACTTCTTATTCTAACGCTCTCGTTTCTCCATCATCTTTTGACCATCACGCTGCTGCCCGCTTTTTTATTGTTCTTGTTTTTGAACCGACCGAAATGGCCCCGCGTCAAACGCGTCCTTCTGGCAATTGCTATTTCCTTATTTGTTTTCGTCGGCGTACACGCTTTGTTTTATTTGCGCTTACAAATGGAGCCTCCCTATATGGACGGGGGCGAATTGGACGTACGCGGGTATGTGAGTTACGTCATGGGCGGCGGATATCGCACCCTATTGTTTGCGGATGAGACCATGCTTTCATGGATACAAAAATGCGGGGCGCTCTGCCTTCGGCTCGCGCAGGAATGGAGTTGGCCCGCGCTCATCATTGCGCTGGTCGCCGCAGCCGCGAACGTCCGCGCAGCGATTCAATACAGACGCAGCGAGCTATTGTTGCTCGCGAGTTTGCTGACCTGGTTCATTATCTGCGGCCCCTATGACATCGCAGACATCGACCAATATTTTCCCCATGCGCTTATTCTCGTTTTGCTTTTAATTGCGCATCGCCTGCCGACTTGTTTTAAGAACCATCAAAAATTTTATGTTCCGTTGCTCTCTCTGGTTGTCGTATGTTTCGTCGGCTTCCGATGGACAGCGCCGCCGCAAGAGTTAGTCAAATACCGCGCTTCGCAGCCGCAGCCCATTCAAGAAATGCTCAGGCAGGTTCCAAACGATTCAATACTCGACGCGGGGTTCTATACCTACGAACAGTTATTCAATTACTACCGCATGGAGCAAAACCGTTTTGACGTGAAGCCGTTTATTCTGCCCCAATTCGCCGCGCAAACATTTAATTACATCGTGTACGGCGTTCCCCTCTCGGCGCGCGGCGAGACCATCCCTGCGGGACGACGCGCATTCACATTTTCTGACATCGCAGCCTACCAAAGGCTTGGGCTTCAAGTTCAACGTATCTATTCACCCACAAACTCGCCGCTCAATGAAACCTTTTTCGAGCGGTTACAAAAAACAGCGCAAGGAAAAAGCGTCTTCATTGCTGGTTCGCCCAGTTTGGTTGCGAGCGACCGCTTGAATTGGGCCAATGCATTTCAGCGACTTGGCATTCAAATCAGCCAAGAGGATATGAACCAGAAATGCGTGATTGCGTACCACCCAAACTTCGGCACGGAGAGCGAAGGCTTCGTCGTCAAGCGCGACTTTGAGTCGATTGAGGTTGCACCTCCTCGCTCAAGAGCCAAACTTGTGAGCCACAAAACCGAGGGCGGGTATTTGTCATACGTTGAGTTGCAAGACGTTCGTTTTGGAGACTATCAGGAGGGCTATACATTTGTCATTGCCGATTCATGGGGCGCCGTGCAAGCCTTTACCATCGACCCCATGTATGGAGTTCGCGTGTTTCCGTATGATTTGGTTGAAGTATTAAAACCCGCTGGTTGATTCGACTACCATTCCAATTCATGCAGTTTCTGCAGACCATACCAAACAGGAATCAAAATGGCGCAGGTTTGCCATAACAAAAAGAGCGTAACCCACATCATCAGCCCCGGTTCAATAGCAAGCAAGGTCGAGAAATCAACGCCAGGGGTATGATCGAGCGCAAAGCGCCCCAACAGCGCCGCGCTCACAGCAAAATATAACATGGTTAAAATCATCGTCACCAATGCGCCCGTGTTTGAGCTCACGTCCGCCGCGCTGGTCGCGTCAAATTTATGAAACACCGCGCCTAGCCCCATCGTCCAACTGGTAAACCCAAACGCAAACAAAAGTAACGAGGTCGAGCTAATCATCCACAGTGTTGCGTCCGCTTGCAGGATGGAGTTCAACAGATACAACATGCTCTCGCCAATGACCAGCAAAAAGAAAGCATGGAGGTAATATTTGGTAAAGAAAAAGCGCGGCATCCCCACGCCGGAACTCATGATTTTCCAAAAGGCGCGACCTTCGAGACTAATCGAGGGAAAAGTAAACCGCAGTGAAAGCGTGGCCTGAATAAACCCGAGCAGCATGATATTAAAAAACACAAGGAAGTAGGCGCGTTCTTCTGATTCAGTCCCTTCTAGATTCACGTTCTGCATGTGGGCGATGTAAAACAACACCAGGCCAATGATGAGCACCATTTGCCCCCACTGAGAAAAATCACGCATGAACAGCCGGATTTCTTTCAGCAAAATCGCGCCCGACGCTTTCGGCAAAAACGGAATGGCGCGCAGCCCGCGCGGATGGAATTCTTTCGACTCGCGCGACCGGCTAATGCGGATGCGTTCTTGCGACCACAACCAGGCTTCGCGATACCAGCGGTCTCCCAACTCCATCGCAAACTGCCAGAGCAGGAAGGCGCCGCTAACCAGCAAGAGCAAGTTGATGCCGACGCCCTTTAAATCATTTTGTACGGAAGCGGTCAACAGGCTTGCCAACCATTGATTGGGTAAATAGGGCAGCGTTGAAAGTTGCATATTCGCGAGGCGCTCGCCAATCGCCTGCGCGTCAACCTGGGTGAACAAATCACTATTGTTTGCGACTACATATCCCACCAATGAAAAAACGGTGGTCAACAATAAAGTGCTGGCGAACAACGTCCGATAAGGCCGCCCCAGAATCCAGCGTGCGATAAACACCATCGCGATGATTCCCGACAAGCCGATGACGCCCCAAAATCCCAGCATACCGATCAAAGCAATGGGGTAATAAATGAGCGGCGCGTCTAACGCCCATCCATAGGCCAATAAGACGGGAATGCAGAGCAAGGCCAATCCCCAACCGCCGCGTATCAACGCCTCGCAGCATTGGATGCGAAATATATTGCTTACATGGTAGGGAGTTGACATGAGCAACGGCAGTTCATGCCCACGAAACAGTGAACCAAACGCGGTGAGGGCGTGACCAAGAAAAACAATGAGAGACGCAGAGAAAAAACCAAGCGAGAGAAAGCGCGTAAGAATGATGGGGCCAATCACGTCAATCGTCGCGAGGTTGTTACACAACCGGCTGACGCCTGCGAAACATAGCGTCCAAAACAATCCTAGCAGCAACAGAAACGCTGACGCCTGCAAAAAAGCGTCGAGGTTAAACCGACGCCAATAGCGCACCATGCGCAGCCACTTCACGCGAATCAGGTTCCAGTCGGACCCGGATACGGTCAACACGGCTCCACCTCTCCGCCCGCCGAACCCTTACAGGAGGGCTTGGTCGTCGTCGATCAGTTCATCGCTTTCCCAAACCAGAAAACGATGGCACGCCTCACACTGCACTACGTCCTGACCCCGTTTGACCAACTGTATAATCCGTGGAGTGAGCCGTACGCTGCACCCGCCGCAATGCCCGTTATTCGCGGGAACCACAGCCAAGCCATTTCGAGAATTGAATACGCGAATGAAGCGTTGATAGAGGCTGGGATTGACTTTATCAACAACTTCTTGCGAAGCCGATTTGGCTTCTTCAATCGAAGAGTTCATCTCGCTGGCGCGGTCTTCCAGAGCGCCAAGCTCGCCGCTGAATTGCGATTTTTTCAGGTCAAGTTCAGCGGTTTTTTCTTCAATGGTCTTGTTGGCTTTTTCGACCGATTCCATCAACTCAAGCATCCGGGTTTCGATGCGTTGATTTTTTTTGTCGAGGGCTTCGATCTCGCCCAGGGTGGCGTCGTATTCTTTTTTATTTTTGATGGAAAGCAGCTGCGCTTCTTTTTTCACCCGCTTATCTTGGTTGGAACTCAAATCTAATTCGCGGGTTTTCTGCTCAGTTTCGCATTCTTGAATTTTTGTTTTCGCGGCTTCGACAGCATCTTCCAACGCGCCAAACAGGCCTTCGATTTCCTGGCGCCGTTTGGGGATGATATCGTACTCAGATTCAATCTCTCGTTGTTCGCTGAGCGTTTCCTGCAATACCAGCAATTGCGACAACCTCGGGTCCATACAAACCTACCTTACGTATGAGAAAGTTAAAATTTTCGGCCAGCGCTTGACCAGCCAGGACGAAAAAATCCCCGCAACCTTATTCGGGGCGGGGAAATTTTTCATCCAGTTTGGTTATAATATCGTCCATAAACCGGCTAATCGTGATGGAGTCAGGCGGACGCATATCGTCACCGTTAAATGCACTGATATACGATGAAGTTACCATCGCCACAATTTCCATACGCCGTTCATCACTTACTAATTCCGCCATCGGAGAACTCCTTTTGTCTAATAAGAATTCGACGGGTGTACTACGCTTCCGCAACCAATTAGCATACGAATAGAATCTAAACTTTGCAAGGGTTCAGACCATCCTTTTTTAACAGGTGCGGCAAGTGACCGAAAAAATACGGACCCGTCTTTTTGTTCCAAGCGCAGGCGCTCCCATGCTCTGCCTCGACGACTCGGATACGTTAAGCGTATCACGAGTTTTACGTCTACGGCGAGGGGAACGGATCGACTGCTTCAATGGAGACGGAAATTGCTATATTTACGCTGTCGCAGCGTCTCAGAAAAACGCTCTCTCGCTTGACCTTGAAAAGCATCTTCACAACCCAAGCGACAACATCCCAGAGACAACCGTAATGATCTCCGCCGTTAAAGGAAAAAATAAAGACCGCATCGTTCGCGATCTCCCCCCGCTTGGCGTAACCCGAATCGTGTTTTATTATGCGGAGCGTTGCGTGAGCCGCCCCGAAGCCGACCAACAACCGCGTCTACAAAAAATCGCGATTGAGGCCTGCCGCCAATGCGGGCGCTCCACGGTTCCAACAATAGAAATCATCGACAAACCATTACAAGAAGCAGCCAAAATCGACCAACAATCCGTCTTGTTTTGGGAAAATGAAACAGAGCGAGCGCTTCGATTTGAATTCACAACAGCCCCGATGCAATTAATTTTTGGGCCGGAGGGCGGTTTTACCGACAATGAAATTGACTGGGCAAAACAGATGGGAGTTCAAACCAGAAGCCTTGGCCCCCGGATTTTGCGCAGCGAGTTGGCTGTTACGGTGGGCGTAGCGCTGGTACAAGACCGCAGGGGAATTTTCAGCGCAGTTTCCCCTCATCCAGAAAAATAGGCTGCTATAATCCCGACATTAGAAAATAAGAGGTTCATCCGGTAAGTGAGCCGGGTTGTACCCATGCCACATGCAGCGAAATCTCAATTCAATGTATAAAAAAAGTATCCAATTTTACGGAAGAACCAAATAAGAAAACAAAACCATGACCACCAGCACGCGCGCGCCGCGCTTCTCCATTCATACCCTAGGGTGCAAAGTCAATCAATATGACTCAGAACGCATCCGCACCCAGCTGATGCAACGCGGCTTTCAGTTGCAAGGCGAGGCCGATGAATCGCTGGACTTAATCGTGGTGAACACTTGTTCGGTGACCTCTGAAAGCGACCGCAAAGGCCGCCAGATGATCCGTAAGTTGATCCGCCAAAACCCGGATGCGCGCGTCGCCGTCACCGGATGTTACTCGGAACGCAAACCGCTCGAAATCGGAGCGATTGAAGGCGTTGACGAAATCGTCCCCATTCAAGACCAAGACGCCTGGGCGGCGCGCATCGCCGACGAACTCGGTTGGGGATGCGAAGACCAAAGCCACCTCTGGAAAGGCGGCGGCATCGAAATCTTTCACGAACACACCCGCGCGTTCATTAAAATCCAAGACGGCTGCGATTTAAAATGCACCTTTTGCAGCATCCCCACCAGCCGGGGCGTCGCCCGCAGTCGGCCCATTCCTGAAGTAATGAATGAAGCGCGCCGGATGATTGATTTGGGTTACCCGGAAGTCGTCTTGTGCGGCATCTGCATCGGACATTACGGCATCGGCGAAGATTTTGGGCTACACAATCTCCTCGAAGAATTAGCCAACATCAAGGGCGTTAAGCGCATTCGTATCTCTTCGCTGGAACCGCAAGACGTGAGCGATGATTTGTTTCGCGTGATGGCGGACTACGGCGACATCGCCTGCCCGCATCTGCATCTGCCCATCCAAAGCGGCTCCAACAAAATTCTGCGCCGAATGAAACGCCCTTACCAGCGGGAGTCCTTTTTTGAACGAATACAAACCGCCCGCGATCTGATCCCCAATTTTGAAGTCTCGACAGACATCATGGTCGGGTTCCCGGATGAAAGCGATGATGATTTTGAACAGACGCTTGAGTCAGTCCGTATCAGCCGGTTCAACCGCGTCCATTCGTTTCCCTTCTCGGTTCGCGACGAAGCGCCCGCAGCGCGAATGAAGAACCATCTGCCTCCGAATCTAATTAAACAACGCCGCATTGAACTCGACCGCATCGCCAACGAAACCGCGAATAAAGTCAAGCAAGCGTATTTGACAAAATCGTTGCCCGTTCTTTGTGAATCATCCGAGCAAAGCCGATTTATCGGCTATACTTCAAACTATCTTCGCGCCGAATTCACCTCACCTCTTCCAATACAAAAAGGCGAAGAAATCCTTGTCCAGTTTGACCAACTAAGAAACGGCCGACTGCATGGAAAGCCTTTAAGCAAATGAATGAAACGACTACTTTGTCCCCACAAAATTGGGCGGAAGACTACGGCGACGTGTTATATCGCTATGCGTTACGGATGTTAAAAAATCCAGACCAGGCCGAAGACGCTGTTCAGGAAACCTTCATCGCCGCCATTCGCGCTAAAGATTCGTTCAAAGGTAAGTCAACCGTCCGCACTTGGTTAATCGGCATCCTGCGCAACAAGATTCACGATATGTTGCGAAAAAAATACCGCGAACAAGAAATCCTCGATCCGTCGAGCGACTTAGAAAACACCTATCCGATCCGCCAATGGTTTGATTATTTCAACCACTGGAAAAACCATCCCGCTACATGGAAGAACCCCAGCGCATCGTTAAACGAAAAAGAATTTTGGCTGACATTGAACCAATGCATCGAAAATCTACCCGAACCAATGGCGGACGCGTTCTCGCTGCGCGTGTTTGATGAAACAAATAGCGAAGAAATTTGTAAGATGATGGACATCACAACGACTCACTTAGGAGTCCTCATTCATCGCGCGCGGCTTCGGCTGAGGCAATGTCTGGAAATAAATTGGTTCAAAAAATAGGACGTCATGATTTCTTGTAAGAAAGCATCCATTCTATTGTCTGCGTCTTTAGATCGAGAACTTTCGTTCCTCGAAAGATTCGCGCTGAGAATTCATTTGACTGTTTGCAAATGGTGCAGGCGCTTTCGTGTTCAAATTACATTTCTGCACTCTCTTGGAAGCGAGCTGGACCAAGAAGAACAACTCATCACCGCCCTGCCGTCTGAAGCCAAACAGCGAATACAAAAATCCATTGATGATGAATTGAATCAGTAGTTCCTTTACGACTCAATCTTGCCTTTTTTTTAATCACTCACTTTTTTTGTAAGATTTCACCTCCCGCTTCGACTCACTTACTGCAAACCATTTCCGTCAGAGCGTTTGTCAAAAGTATGTGCGCTAAGCGCGCCCGTAGCCTGCCTGTCGCAGGCAGAGGCTCAGCGTGAGAGAGAGTTAACAAAACTCAATCCGCACATAATTCTGGCAACCACTATAAAAGAGAGAAATGGAAATTTTTTGATTGCAGAAGGAGTTTTGTGTATGAAGCGTCGTATTGTTAATCTGTTTGGTATTGCGGTTCTCGTTGTAGCACTTTCGGCTTCCATGCCGACCTATGCTTTGGTTTATCACATTGAAGTAAGAGACTTAGAACCGGGCCAGCCGCTAACCCCGCCGGTTGCAGTAGTCCATGATGCAGGCTATCAATTGTTTGCGATCAATGGACCTGCGACTCCTGGTTTAGAGACGCTGGCTGAAGACGGTCACCCAAACATGTTGGTCGACGAAGCCAATGCCAGCAGCAGCGTACAAAGCGTCCATGTCGGCGGCAGCGCCCCGACGTTTGGTTCCTTTAAATTTTTCATTGATGCTGAACCGGGAGATTTATTTTCACTCGTCTCCATGTTCGCCCGCACCAATGACAATTTCATCGGCGTTTCCTCAATGGCATTGCCTGGTGAAGGCGCTCCCGTCGAAATTGACGCAGACGTTTATGACGCTGGCACAGAAATGAACACTGGTCTCATCGCTCACATCCCAGCCTATGGCAATGAGTTTGTCGGCGAAGAAGAAAATGGGACCATCCAAATCGCAAACGCCTTCACCATTCAAGACGACCCAGCCAATGGCCAAGAAAACTTCACCTGGCCTCCATCAGCGAAAATCATCATTACCCCGTTAGCGAATGCGCTTCACTACACCATCAACATCACAGGAACAAGCGAAGGCCAACCGCTGACGCCTCCCGTCGTTGTTGTCCACGATTCACGCGCTCAAGTGTTTACCATCGGCAGCGAAGCCTCGGCGGGTTTAGAAATCATCGCAGAAGAAGGCATGCCAGACACGCTTGTTAGTGAGTTATTTCCTACGGAAGGCGTTTTTTCCGTCAACGTCGCGGGAACAGGCCCTGGCTTTGAGCATGAAACATCATTCATGGCGGCGCCCGGAATGCTTGTCAGCGTCGTGAGTATGTTTGCACGAACGAATGACGTATTCATCGGAATTAACAGCGTAGAACTTCCAACCATGGGCGCCCCGGCTTCTATTGAAGCAGTCGCCTATGACGCGGGAACAGAAATGAACACCGGGCTTGTGGAACATATTCCATTCTATGGAAACGCCGGCGGGCCGGATGAAAACGGCCTAGTTGCTGAAATCAATTCCTATTCGGTTCTTGATGATCCTGATGGGATGCTGGATTATGCTTGGCCGCCAGCGGCTACGATTACTATTTCTGGAAGCGAGGGCACATCAAACGTCGCCGACTGGACATTGTACGAATAAGCAAAATGTTGGGCGGGGAGATTGCTCCCCGCCCTGCTTATTTGAAGCGACGTTATTTCTTATTAATAGAGCTGCCAATTTTTTGTGATTGAACTACTGCCCCGAACAAAACGCGCATAGATATCTCGAATGTCGGGATCGCCTTCCGTTCCGTCTTCTTCCCATACAACGAAAAAATCACCCGACTGCGTGTTCGTCGCTACGGCAGGCAGTTTCGATTCGTCATAATACCGTTCGCTGCCGAAGTCTTCGGTGGCGTCATCGCCGCCGTCATAGATCAGAAAAATATCGCTTGCCAGTGAGCCGTCCCGCCCAATAAATCGCCCATAAATATCAGCGAAGGCAAATTCGCCGCTGGGGTCGCCTTTCCAAACGACAAGATAAACGCCAGCAGCAGAACTATAATCGGCGTCCTGACGAAGCGAGTAGGCCGTCGTTTTCTCAATGGGAACCGGCTCTCCAACCAGGCTTCCATCCGCAGAAACAATCTGCCCGATTACGTCAGTCGCTGTTTGAGGATCAAGGCCTTCGGAGAAGCCAATGCGTTCATCCCAAATCACAAGAAACTGATCGTCATCGGAGTTGTAGGCAACCCTTGGCGATTCTTCGGCGAATTCCTGGTCGCGAATAAACAGCGTTTCGCCAATCAATTCACCGTTTGCATCTAATAGTTGTGCGCTCAAATTTTCGGAGCCAGTATTGCGCGACTCGCGGTCTTCCCAAGCAACCAGATAGACATTGCTAACGCTTGACCACGCGACTGACGAATTGGTGCCGTTGCCGAATACGTCAACGGGAATATCCAGATCAAGATTGGGAAATAGAATTTGGGCGGAAGGGTTCTGTGATAATCCAGCAATGTATTTGTTATCGGTTGCGTTATAAGCGACTGACACGACGCGGGCGCGGGCGGCAGGATCAAAAAACGTCGGGCCGCCGCTATTGTCAATCACAGTGAAATTGCCTAGCAGCTGACCATCAGTCGCCACACGTTGACCATAGGCTTGGCTGCTATTGGTCATACGCGCAACAACAACAAACTCGTTGTCCGTGCTGTTATACGCGGCTTCCGGCGCCTCCATTCCAGCGGGGTCGCTCATAATCAAAAACGGCTCCATGATTGGCGCGCCAGTATCACCATTCACGATCACGCCGTGAATGTCATGCACACGATCAACCAGTTGTTCTTCCCATACCACAAGAAACGTATTGTCCGTCGAGTTGTAAGTCACATCAGGAAACTGTTGACCAAAAATTGCGTCCGTCACGATGACAACGTCATCGAGTTCCTGCCCGACTGCAACTCCAACAACCATGAATAGCGCAACGATTGAACATAAAATTTTGTGAGACATGTTTGATTCCCCTTTGGATATAAAAGACAGATGGATTAACAAAGTGATTTGTTTATTATGGCAGTCAATTGAAAGAATAGCGAAAATTAAATCAGAATCGGAAAGTTGCTTTTGCGTAAACGCTTCGATCTATATAGGTTGGCGCAGAAAACCAGTAGGGAGAATCATAAAATTCCCGGCGGCTGGAATCCAACAGGTTTTGTCCGACAACAGAGAGTTCAATGTTCTCATTCGGCGACCATGAAATCCGAATATCCAGATTTATGTGGTCAGCCAACTGGCCATCGGCAAGAAATAAACTGTAATCGGGAAAGGGAATTTCATCGACGTAACGCAGCCATAAATCAAGTTCGACATCTTTCGCCACGTCGATGCTCGTCAGCCATGAAACTTGTTGCTGCGGCGTTACGGTTTCTTCAATTTCTTCAGCGCCTTCAAGTAAAGTAACACGCTGATAATCAAGTTCTACGACGGAAAGTGTGTAGGCCAATTTCCATTTCATCCAATCAGCGACATTGATTGTTGAGGCCGCTTCAAAACCATAGATAGTCCCCTCTATATCGTTCACAAGCGGGCTGCTAAGTTCTATAAAGGGACGTCCGAGGTCATCAACCATAAATTCGATGTCACCATTCACCGCAACGCGCAGCCGATCATAATCATGAAAGAACAGCGTCGCATCGAATAATGCTTTCTCTGAAATGATCGTTCGATATCCGATTTCATAGGCAATGAGTTCTTCTGACAAAAACTCTTCGTTCCCTACTGTTTTTATCAAAATATCAAAAGGAAGAGCCAGATCATCGCCAAAAATTCTTGCGCTTTCATATCGTTCTAAATCATGTTCGCCGCGCGACGGCGTACGGACGGCGCGCGAGATGGACGCCCAGAATGAGTGGTTTTCATCCGGCGTCCACACCATGCGGGCGTTTGGTTGAATCTCAAATCCCGTATAATCGTTATGCTCAAATTTCGAGCCGAGTATCAACCGTAATTTGTCTGGAAGCAATTCAAATTCATCTTGTACAAATCCACTGAATAATTGGTCGGTGCGGCTGTCAGGATCAAAATTAATTTCTTGTCCGCCTTGCAGATCATCCAGATTCAGGCGATAGCCCAGCCCCCAGACCAATTCTTGTCTCTCGCCAATTTTAAAGCGATGTTGAAAATCCCAATCAAGAATGTCGCGTCGCTCATGGAAGGCGTAATGGTCGCGCTCGGTATAGTCATAAAAGAATTGCAGCGATAAATCCGAATCCTCTGAAAACTCGCGCGTCCATCGCGAAAGAAAGTTGGCGCCCTGGGCGTTATCATTCACATTTTCAAAAACCCAAAATGGATCATTGGGTTTCGGGAACGTATAGATATTGCCGACGCTCCCGCCGTATCCATCGCCTTGCAGCGTTAATGAGTCGTTTTCATCCATTTGCCAGTCGGCGCGAAATCCACCACGCAACATGTCCCAATCGTCTTCCGCCTCGTTTTCGTTTTCATCGAGGTAGCCGTCGCGATTAAAGTATTTGAGATAAGTTCGATAATAAAAGTCTTCGCCAAGACTGCCGCCGTACCGCACCGTTCCAAAGCCGTGTTCCTGCGTCCCCCCACCGACACTGACCAACCCGCCTTGAGTCTCTCTCGCATTTTTGGTAATGATGTTGATGACGCCGTTGACAGCATTCGCGCCCCACAACGTCGCGCCCGGGCCGCGGATCACTTCGATGCGGTCGATATCTTCGAGAACGACATCTTGAAATTCCCAATATACGCCCGAAAACAAAGGCGTGTATACCGAGCGCCCATCAATCAGCACCAGGAGTTTATTGGATAAACGATCATTAAAACCCCGTGAGGTGATTGCCCATTTATTTGAATCAATCCGCGCAACGATCAGCCCCGGCGCAAGCCGCAGCGCTTCCGGTATGCTGGTTGCCCCTGATCGGCGGATGTCTTCGTTGGTGATAACAAAGACCGCCGCAGGCGCACCGGAGACCGATTCTTTTTTCTTAGAAACGGACGTGATTTCAACTTGGAGCAGGTCTTCCAAACTCAGTTCAGTAAGTTGTGAAAGCGCAATGCCCCTCGTTTCGCTCTCAGCAAAAGCGAAGCCGATAGAAAATAAGGCAATTAGACACGGGATGAAAAGTAAATGGCGCATGAAGTTTTTAATAGACTGAAATTAGATCACATTTTGTTATAACATCTTACAAGATAGAGAATACATGAATCAGGTTGATTCACAAGAACTGAAAAACAATTGTACTATACAACTCAAAGGAAGCAATCACCAATGAAAATTCTATTTCCACTTTTTATCGCTTCAGTCCTACTATTGATAATCGCAAACACTTCGTCAAGTCAGGATGATAAGAAGCCCCTGTTAGCTCCGGTTTACCCCAAATTGGCGGACTGGTTTGTCGAACAATATGATCTCGCTGGTCTGGAAGGCGTCGCTCTCGACATCGGCAGCGGGCGCGGCGACCTGATCCTCGAACTTTGCAGCCGCACCCGCCTGCATTGGGTGAATGCGGATATCAACGCCAAGGCGTTTCCGGCTTTTCTACAACGCATTGACCAAGCGGGCTTCACCGGTCGAGCCAGCGCCATGCTGGCGGATGCGCAGCACCTACCATTCAAAGACAATTACGCAGACGTTATTGTCTCGCGCGGGTCGATTCCCTTTTGGGGTGACGTCAAAGCCGGGCTGGCTGAAGTCTACCGCGTACTCAAGCCGGGTTGCGTTGCGTATATCGGTCGTGGATTCTCGGAAAACGTCCCTGTCGAAACCGCCCGCGCCATTCGCGACAAGCAAAACAAAAGCCGCTCGTTTCCGGCGTATGACCCCGACGAAGCCGAAGCGACCTGGCGTAAGTATTTAATGGAATTAGGAATCGAAAATTTCCGCATCATCCGCCCGCGCCCCGCAGGCAGCGATGGTATAAACTACGGTGTGTGGATTGAGATGAAGAAGTAAATGAAAAAGGATTCTTCTGTAAATTAGAATTTTATTCTACAAATTGAATTGAGATTTCGCTGCATGTGGCATGGGTACAACTCTGCTCGCTTCAGTGTCAATGTCATTGACTGAAGACTTTTAGCCCCCCTTTTTAAGGGGGGGACGGCGCTGAAAGCGCCAGGGGGGGGACGGCGCTGAAAGCGCCAGGGGGGATTCGGGCGCAACACGTTGCGCCCCTACAGGGCTGATATTTTTGATTTCGTTGCATCAAGGTCTGCCCTCACTTCGCGACGCCTTGGCTCGCCATCCCTTAAGTCAATGACATTGGCTTCAGTGCGGGCTGTTACGCGAGCCCGCCCCTACTCGACTTTTCTATCCAAATAGAACCATAAAGGGAACACACCAACAAATATTATAGCAATAGGTGCATACTGATTCTGGAAAGTAGCAGTGTGGAATGTCATAAGCCCCATAATCAATGAAGTAAAGAAAACTCCGAGCCGCTGTTGTTCTAATGATGGCGCATTCTCTCGGTTATGGTTCTTAATTGCATTGAGCCTTTTTAAACCAAACCAATAACATAAAACGAATAGAACAATCGAAATCGTGAATGACAAAAGAATATGATTAGCAAAAGCAAGTGTGCTATATAAAAAATCACGCAAGAGAACAAAAGAATAAAGTAAAAAGAACCCAACAGGACTCCATATTGGAATAAAGATATTTATCTTGTATTCACTATCAAGCCTTCGTTTTCTCACTTCAATTAAAAGAAAGACCAGTGGAATTAAAAATCCCCACACGATAAAATTTTCTGTAGAAAAAAAATCTTTTGACATATTGCTTAACCTAAGTGTGCTTACAACTCCGCCTTCGGCCTGTGGTCGATGACGCGTTTGGCTTTGCCGACAAAGCGTTCGAGAGTTTGCGGGGCGACCAGTTCGATGTGCATTCGCAGGCCGGTGATGTGGTGAATCTCACGGTCGATACGGTCGCGCAATACCGCCATCTCGCGCATCTTGTCGGAGAAATCCTGGGCGCGCATCTCGACCCGGACCGTGATATTGTCGCGGCTGCCTCGACGGTCAACTTCGATCTGATAATGCGGCGCCGCGCCCTCAACGCGCAGCAGGGCTTCTTCAATCTGCGAGGGATACAAGTTCACGCCGCGCACGATCAACATGTCGTCCGTACGCCCGATGACGCGGCCCATGCGAACCGTCGTGCGCCCGCATGGACACGGCGTATGGTCCAGCGAAGCGATGTCGCGGGTACGGTAGCGAATAATCGGCATCGCCTGCTTGGTCATGGCGGTAATCACAAGTTCGCCGGGCTGCCCGTCCGGGACAGGCTCCAGCGTATCGGGGTCCAAGCACTCGACCAGAAAATGGTCTTCTTGAATGTGCATTCCCCGCCGCGCCGCGCACTCGCCCGACACGCCGGGGCCAATGATTTCCGACAGGCCGTAATTGTTAAAGGCGAGAATGTCCATGTCGCGCTCGATCTGAGCGCGCATGTCTTCCGTCCAGGGTTCGCCGCCGAAGTGGGCGAATTTCAAAGGCAGAGATCGAGGATCAATGCCCTCTTGTTGCGCGACTTCCGCGATATAGAGCGCATACGAAGGCGTACAGACGAGCGCATCCGCTTCGAGATCGCGCAGCAGCATGATTTGGCGTTCGGTGTTGCCGGACGCAGCGGGCACAATCGCCGCACCGACGCGCTCCACGCCGTAATGCAGCCCAAAGCCTCCGGTGAACAACCCGTAGCCGAATGCGATATGAACGAGGTGTTTGGCTTGCAAACCGCCAGCGGTCAAAAAACGCGCGCACAGGTCCGCCCATAGTTTAAGATCATCCTGGGTATAGGCGACGAAAGTGGGTTTGCCCGTGGTTCCCGACGAGCCATGCAGCCGGGCGATTTTATCGCGGGTCACAGCGAGAAAGCCGAGCGGGTAATGTTCGCGCAGGTCTTGTTTGGTAGTAAGCGGTAGACGTTTCAAGTCGTCCAGCGACTTGATGCTGCTGATGGTGATGTTGTTTTTTTGGAACGCGTCGCGATAAAACGACACCGTCCCCGCGCGACCCACGCAGTCACGCAGACGCTCGACTTGCAACGCCTGCAATTGCGGGAGCGGCAGGGTTTCGTCTGGGTCCCAGATGCGATTTTCTGTGACGAACTCCGGCGCCTGAACGGGAGCGGAACGTGGATTCAAAACCATGCCTATTCGCCCGCAGACAACCCGAACAACTCAACCTCGCCAACCATGTTCACGGCTTTATCACGTAGTTTCTCAATCGCAGCGTCAACGTCGTCAAAGCGTAAAATCAAGATGGCGCTGCCGCCGCGACCGAACGTGAATGCATACATGTATTCGATATTGATCCCGCATTGATCGACTTGGCGCAGCAACTCCGCCAGCCCGCCGGGACGGTCAGGCACTTCGACCGCGACCACGTCGGTAATTTTCACTACGCACTGTTTTGCTTCGAGCGCAGTCTTGGCTTTTTCCCAATCCTTCACCACAAGACGGAGAATTCCAAATTGTTCCGTATCAGCAAGCGAAAGCGTGAGAATATTGACGCCTGCGTCTGCTAAAATTTGAATTGCGTTGTCCAACTGACCAAGGCGGTTTTCTAAAAAGAGTGACAACTGTTTGAGTTTCATGGTTCATTCTCCTCACTTAAAGTTGCCGGTTATCAATCACGCGCTTGGCTTTGCCCATGCTGCGTTCAATGGTGTGCGGTTCAACCAAACGCAAATGGACGCGAATGCCCAGCGTACGCTCAATCGACTGGCTGAGTTTTTCCTGAAGCCCTTCGAGTTCGCGCACCTTGTCGCTGAAGAGTTCGGCGGTGACTTCGACCTGGACTTCGATCTTGTCCAACCCCTTATCGCGGGTGAGGATAATCTGATAATGCGGCAGCGTCCCCTCAACGGCGAGCAAAGCGGTTTCGATCTGGGATGGGAACACATTGACGCCGCGAATGATGAACATATCGTCGCTGCGTCGCCCGATGCGTTGGATGCGGCGAATGCTGCGCCCGCATTTGCATTGCTCAGGATAGATGAAGGTGATGTCATGAGTACGATAGCGTAGCATGGGCATGGCCATCTTGCCCAATGTGGTCAACACCAGTTCGCCTTCTTCGCCGTCAGGTTTTGGCTCTCCGGTTTCGGGATCGACAATTTCTGGATAGAAATAATCTTCAATGATGTGCAGGCCGTCTTGCGCGCAACATTCTGCGCCAACGCCGGGGCCAACGATTTCAGACAATCCATAAATGTCATAGGCTTTGATGCCCGTTGCGGCTTCGATGCGCTCCCGCATGGATTCCGTCCACGGCTCGGCGCCAAACACGCCCGCGCGCAATTGCAGGTCGCGAATATTCACGCCCAGTTCTTCAGCGCGTTCAATGATGTGCAAGAAATAACTCGGCGTACAGCAGATCGCCGTAACCGAAAAATCTTTCATAATCATAATCTGGCGGTCGGTATTGCCGCCTGAAATGGGGATCACGGTTGCGCCCAGCGCTTCGGCGCCGTAGTGTGCGCCAAGGCCGCCAGTGAACAAACCATACCCATAAGCATTTTGAATGATGTCGCCCGCATGAAGATCATAACAGGCGAAACACCGCACCATCGCGTCCGCCCACACGTCAACGTCTTCCTGCGTGTAAGCGACCACTGTGGGTTTTCCCGTGGTGCCGCTGGACGCGTGAACGCGAACAACCTTGTTCATGGGTTCGGCGAATAGCCCAAAAGGATAATTGTCGCGTAAGTCGTTTTTAGTCGTGAACGGCAGTTTTGTAATGTCTTTGATTGAGCCGATGTCTTCGGGCGAAACGCCGCGTTCGTCCATGCGGCGGCGATAGAGTTCCACACGGTCATAGGCTTGCCAGACAATTTTTTGCAGCCGCTGAGTTTGCAGGTTTCGCAATTGCGATACGGGAAGATAATCGGGTGCACTGGCGGGATGAAAATCTCCTGCGGCGCAAGCCATATCACCTGAGATGCGAGTCATGAGCTTTCCTCCCCAGAATTCAAAGATCGCCCCAAAGCAAACGCTTGTAGGTTCACATCATGTATTTTTTCCGGCATGAGTAAGCGGATCGCTTCATGCCAATACTCTTCTTCAATGGAAAGATGTGTACTCAAAATTCCAAGTTGAACGACATTACCGCTTTTGGGATGAGGTAGTTTCACATCTTTCAACACGGAGGAAGAAATGAGAACGCCGTCCGGCGCCAGGTAGTGCTGGTTGACTTCAAGTTGGTCTTCTGACAACACGACTAAATAGTCGGCTTGGCTTGAAGAGACCATCGGGCTGTGAACTTGCTCGCCAAAACGAACATCGGACGTCACCGAACCGCCGCGTTGGCTCATGCCGTGTATTTCGGCTTTCTTTACATCGAAGCCCGCGCAAAAAACAACTTCGGCGAATATATCAGAGGCTTTGAGGACGCCCTGCCCTCCCAAACCGGCGAATACAACATTAGTGACTTTTGGATTCATGATGCTCCTGCTCTTGATGACATGAACATGATTCTTCATGGGTGATGGCTTTTTCGTATTGGCGGATTTTGCCCGCTGCGAGAATACAAGGACGCCGCACAATCAGTACCGTTAGATCATTGCTCTTCAACGCCGATTGCAGCGGCGCATCAAAGTTGGTTGGTTCTAACACTTCGACGCGGTCGACGCCCATGGCTTCGCAGAGTTTTTCCATCGAGACCATGTGCGTGCGCTGATGGTCGAGAGTGCGCCCGGTTGCGGGGTGTTCCTGCAAGCCCGTCATTGCTGTGGTTCCGTTGTCAAGAATCATAACGACGTGCCCGGTCGAGGGCGGGTTATAAACCATTTCCGCAATGCCGGTGATTCCACTATGGATGAAGGTGCTATCGCCAATTACGCTAACCACGCGGCGCGCCTGCGCTTCGGGCAATGTATGACGCAAGCCAAGGCCAACGCCGATGCTGGCGCCCATACACACGCAGGTGTCCATCGCCTCAAACGGCGGCATCACGCCCAACGTGTAGCAGCCAATGTCGCCGGAGACAATGCAGTCAAAATCATGCAACGCCTGGAACACGTTGCGATGCGGACACCCCTGGCATAACTGCGGCGGCTTTCCCGGAGGACGTACAAACTCTATCGGTTTATGGTCGTTGATGATTTGTTTGACGCGCTCGACGTTTAATTCGCCAAAACGAAACGCTTCCTGCTTGGAGTCAATATCAATGCCTTCGGCGCGAATGGCGTCCGTCAGGCAAGGGTCGCCTTCTTCAATCACGACGCATCGCGAAACCGAAGACGCAAATTCCCGAATGCGGTCCATCGGCAAAGGATAGGTCAATCCAAGTTTCAACACGCTCGCTTCCGGGACAGCCTCGCGCACATGCACATAGGAAATGCCGGAGGTAATGACGCCCAGTTCGCTTGATTGACGAATTTCTTGATTGATCGGCGCCGATTCGTTCCACTGCTCGATCTCAGCCAACTTTACGCGCAAGCGCTTATGAGCCAACCGCGCATAACCGGGAATCATCACGCGACCTTTGATGTCGCGAATAAAATTGGGCGCGGCAGCGTCATCAATATTGCCGTTCTGGTTCACAACGGTTTTGGAGTGACAGATTCGCGTGGTTACGCGAAACAGAACAGGAATGTTCCAGCGCTCTGAAAGTTTGACGGCGTCTAAAAAGAAATTATACGCCTCTTGAGAATCAGACGGCTCGATCATCGGCAGTCCCGCCGCGACGGCGTAGCGGCGGTTGTCCTGCTCATTTTGGCTCGACGCCATGCCAGGGTCGTCAGCGTTCACAATGACCAATGCGCCCGAGACGCCCGTATACGCGGCGGTGAAAAGCGGATCGGCGGCGACATTCAAGCCAACGTGTTTCATGGTCACTAAAGTGCGCGCGCCAGCATAGGCCGCGCCTAAACCGACTTCCAGCGCCACTTTTTCATTGGGCGACCATTGCGCCTTGCCTTGGAGATTAGAAAATGATTCGAGTATTTCGGTGGAGGGTGTACCCGGGTATCCGACGCCAAGCGCGACGCCGGCGCGGATTGCGGCTAACGCGACTGCTTCGTTGCCACTGAGCAGCATTCGTTTTGTAGCGTTCATGAAGTCGTACCTCGTTGCGCATACATTTGAACTAAGGCGATTTGATAAAAATACCGCCCAAGATGATTAACTTAGTTAAATTAGACCAAATTGTCAGAATTATTCAAGATACAGCGTTCAAATTCCGGTCTATTTTACCAATGGCTATAGATTTAATAAAGCAAAAAGTATACTAATAAAATATTATCATTCTCTTTTTCAGTTTTCATCCATGTAATACATGAAACGTCCAGAAATCACTCTATACTTAAAGTTATAATGACAAACTGACCGAGGTTAATCAATGAAAATACTCGCTATCCACGCCCACCCTGACGACGTAGAATTTCTGTGTTCAGGCGCGCTTGCGCTGTTAAAAAACCAGGGACACGACATCGCCATCGCGACCGTCAGTAATGGCGACAAAGGCTCGCTTGAAACATCCAACGAAGAAACCGCCCGCATCCGAAAGATCGAAGCCAAAAACGCGGCGGACGTCATAGGCGCGTCCTACGGCTGCGTCGATTTTAACGACTATGAAATTTTTGACGACGACGCATCGAGACGGCGCGTGACCGAATTTATCCGCGCGGTGAATCCCGATGTCATTATCACCGCGCCGCCGCAAGACTATCACGCCGACCATGAAGCCTGCAGCCACCTCGTGCGCCATGCAGCGTTTATCGTCGGGGCGCCCAACTACAAAACCGGCGACGCTCCCGTGATGAAGGCCGTACCCACGCTCTATTACACTGACCCCTCCGAGGGCAAAGACATCTTTGGAAGTTCCATCCGCCCCGACTTTTGCGTAGACGTGTCTTCCGTCATCGAAACCAAGAAAACCATGCTGGAGCGACACGCATCGCAACGCGAATGGCTGCGCGCCTATCATGGCATGGACCACTACGTCCACTCGATGTTGGAATGGAACCAAAAACGCGGCCTGGATTTTGGTTATGAGTACGGCGAAGGCTTTCGTATGCACAAGGGTCACGGCTACCCGCAAGCGCCCGTACTTGAAGACGCGTTGAGCGATTATGTCAAACGCTAACCAAGCATCTTATACGCTCGCTGCTGCGCAAATGGCGCTAACTGAAAATGTAGAAAACAACCGCAGCAAAGTGCTCGACGCCATCGCCGAAGCGGCGGACAACGGCGCCAGCGTCATCTGCTTACAAGAACTCTGCACAACGCCCTACTTGTGTCAGGTCGAAGACGCCCGGTTGTTTGATCTCGCCGAACCCATCCCCGGCCCAACGACGGAAGCAGTTGCGCACGTTGCGAAAGACAAGAATATCGCCGTTGTTGTTCCGCTTTTTGAAAAGCGCGCGCCGGGTTTGTATCACAACAGCATCGCTATGATCGGGCGAGACGGCGCCTTGCTAGGCGTCTACCGCAAAATGCACATTCCCGATGACCCCGGCTTCTATGAAAAATATTACTTCACGCCCGGCGACTTAGGGTTTCGCATGTTTGACGCCGCGCCGGGAAAAATCGGCACGCTAATCTGCTGGGACCAATGGTATCCAGAAGCCGCCCGCCTGACCGCGCTGCAAGGGGCGGAAGTGCTTGTTTATCCGACCGCCATCGGTTGGCATCCCGCAGAGAAAGAGCAATACGGCGATCAGCAGCATGACGCCTGGCGCACCATTCAACGCGGTCACGCCATCGCCAACGGCGTATTCGTCGCCGCCGTCAATCGCATCGGTCTTGAAAAGCCCGACCCACAAGCGCCTGGAATCGAATTTTGGGGACGATCGTTTATCTGTGATCCTTTCGGCGTCGTGCTCGCAGAGGCGACCAGCGATCAAGAAGAAATTTTGTACGCAGAGATTGATCCCAGTCGCATCGAAGACGTCCGCCGCAACTGGCCGTTCTTGCGCGACCGTCGCATCGACGCTTTTGGCGGCGTCACGCAACGGTATTCCAGTTAATAACAGCACCGTCCAATCTTCCCATTTCGCGGCTGTGAAAATGAAATAATATCAAGTACCATTTAGTGTTAAGTGATAGTTGATGAGATAAATCATCAAAAGTTTGATAGACTCTGTGAATAAGATGCGATGTGATGAAGGTTTCTTATGGATAAGTTCAAAATAGCCCAGCAATCAAACGACACATTTTCGCAGGCGTTTCAAAAGTTTGAGTCAGCGCTCTCAACGCAAAAAGCGCGCGAGCTGCTCAATAACGCCGAAAATGCGCTCGCGTTTGATACCGAAGTCTTTCTGCTTCCCATTCGCCGCAATCTGGCTGATTGCCTCTCGCTGGTCGCCGACCTGACCCGTGAACGCGGAACCAACGGCAGAGAATTACAAGCCATGCTGCCGATCATGGCCGACTACTTAGACCCGGGCTCTACCGCCGCGCAAGAAGTCGCCCGGTTGGAAAAGAAAATCGCTGAAAAAAAACGCGAACATCCCGATTTTGTCATGGCGTTTAAATTACAAGTTCTGATTCGCCGCTATGAACAATCGTTGAAAGAACACCATCCAGAGTCTGAAGACTATGCGGCGATCAAAAAAAAGTTAGACAACGCGCGCGCCACTTTACACAACCACATGCAATCGAAAGTGCGGCTTGCGCAACGGGCGCTCGAGCCGGACATGCTCGAACAGGCCGTCTCGCAGCTTTCGCTGGCGCGTCACCATCAGAAGGTCTTGCGCGTCAAACAAGAATTATTAGACGCCTGCCGCAATCAATGCCACCGCAACCTCAGCGAAATGGCGAAACTCTTTAAAGATGCAGACCCCGAAGTCTCGGATATGATTTTAACGCAAATCAACGCCGTCAAATCAACGGGCGCACTGGTCAAAAACGAACATGACGAATCACCCAAAACTCTGGAAGAATATAAAGTCACCCTCGATTCCAAACAACAACAAATATCCTCAATCGACAAACACCTGGACGATTGCCAGACTCAACTCGAACAACTGCAACAATTAGAAGAAGCCTTGTTCAATACTTTCGGCGAGCAATTGCGCGAAAAAGGCATCAAATTTGAAAAGAAAGTACGTCTCGAAAAATCCGGCGCGGGAATGGGCATTGCAAAAAAACAAACCGCCGTTCGCATGGTGCGCCCGCCGCGACGCTAACCAGACGGTTGAGTCGGTATACCATTTCTTGTTCTCGCGATACCATACCATTCTTAATAAACGTAAAAAAATTCCAACTCATACAGGCGCTAAACAGTAATGACTTTTGATATTTTTTTCATGTTGGTTTTGTTGGTCGTTCTGCTTGGCTCGCTGATGTTCACGCGGATCGCCCCTGACGTGCTCTTTTTAGGCGCATTGACCGTGCTGTTCGTTAGCAACCGCGTCGACGCAGCGGATGCGCTGAGCGGATTCAGCAACCCGGGCATGATTACCATCGGCGCACTTTATATCGTCGTTTGCGGCATCCGTGAAACCGGCGGCATCGCCTGGATTGTTCAATGGGGACTGGGGCGCCCCAAAAATTTATTTCAAGCAAAATTGCGTTTGGTGTTTCCCGTTACAACGCTCAGCGCTTTTTTAAACAATACGCCTGTGGTGGGTATGTTTATTCCAGCCGTCATTGACTGGGCCAAACAAAACAACCTCTCAGTGTCCAAATTGTTGATCCCGCTGAGTTACGCCTCCATCTTTGGGGGAACCTGTACGCTCATCGGAACCAGCACCAACCTGATCGTCAACGGTTTGATGATTAGTGAAACCGGCGCCTCGCCCTTTCATGTCTTCAGCATCGCCTGGGTTGGAATCCCAAGCGCCTTGGTAGGCCTGACCTATATGTTTCTGTTCAGCGACTGGCTTTTGCCGGATCGCCGCCCCAGCATCGGCGCCATGCAAGACCCCCGCGAATATACCGTTGAAATGCTGGTTGAAGACGCCAGCCCGTTGGTGGGCCGCAGCATTGAAAATGCGGGACTGAGAAACCTGCCGAGCCTCTTTTTGATGGAAATCGAACGGGCGGGACACTTGATTCCCGCCGTCGGCCCGCAAGAACAGTTGGAAGCCAATGACCGACTGGTTTTTGTCGGCGTCATAGATTCGATTGTCGATTTGCAAAAAATACGCGGACTCACGCCCGCCACCAATCAAGTGTTTAAACTCGATGCGCCCCGCACCGAACGCGTCATGGTCGAAGCCGTGGTTTCAGATTCATGCCCATTGGTGGGAAAAACCATTCGTGAAGGGCGTTTCCGTACAGTCTATAACGCCGCCGTCATCGCAGTGGCGCGCAACGGTGAGCGCATCAACAAAAAAATCGGCGATATCGTATTGCGCCCCGGCGACACCTTGCTGCTGGAAGCGCCGCCGACGTTTTTCCAACAGTCGCGCGATTCACGTGATTTCTTTTTGGTAAGCCAGTTGCAAGACTCGCAACCCTTGCGCCATGAACGCGGCCTCATCGCCCTGCTCGTTTTAGCGGCGATGGTCTTGTCTGCGGCGTTTAACGTCTTGAGCATGTTACAAGCAGCGATGTTGGCGGCAGGCGCCATGATCGCCACCGGGTGCTGCAGCGGCTCCACCGCGCGAAAGAGCATTGACTGGCAAGTCTTGCTGGTCATTGCAGCCTCGCTTGGAGTAGGACACGCACTCGATAAAACAGGCGCAGCAGCCTACATCGCAAGCGGATTCATCGCGTTCGCCGGCGACAGCCCGATTCTCGCTCTAATCATCGTGTATTTGATTACCACAATTTTCACGGAATTGATTACGAATAACGCAGCGGCGGTGCTGGTGTTCCCGATTGCGCTCGCAACCGCTAATTCGCTGGAGGTCAGTTTTGTTCCGTTCGCCATCGCGATTATGATGGCGGCGTCCGCCAGTTTCTCGTCACCAATCGGATATCAAACAAACTTAATGGTTTACGGCCCGGGCGGGTATCGTTTCTCCGACTACGCCCGCGTTGGTCTGCCGCTCAACTTTTTGTTGGGCGCCGTTACCGTCACGCTGGCTCCTATCATCTGGCCGTTTTAGGTTAGATTGAATAACTTAGAGCGCTTCCCAACCCGCATCTAAGTTTTTTTCTTCTTCGATGAGTTTATTAAATGCGGTGGTCGCTTGAAAACGGCGGAGAAAATCAAATATTTCCATATCATTGTTGAAGTGCGTCAATTGCGGTTCCAGCAAAATACACTTGCGCCATTCGTTCATAATTTGAACAAACAAAAACCGTGGATACTGTCGATCAAGGATCAACGTAATGCGACCAATTTCCGTGTTGCAATCGACCACGCACGGATTGGTCAGCATGAGGTGTTCATCGCCGTCGCCGGTCGGGATATGAAAGGAAAATCCATCACTCATGCCGCGCCGCCGTTCATTGTTTCATACGCCATGTTGTTATTGCTCCCGGACGGGTTCCAAGCGCCCTGAATGCGCAACCACTTTGTCAGCATCCAGATCAATCGTGAGATTCAATACGCCCACATAACGCCCCACCGACCCCGCCTGCACAATGATTGTATCATCCAGCACAAGCGGTTGTTCAAGCGCGTCGTTCGACGAACCGCCGACAATAACGTCGATCACCGGCACCGCCTTGGCGAGCGCTTTATCATTGTTTAATCCGGCGTGAGTCAGCGCCACGATGCAATCCGTTTTGCCCTTCAAATGATAGGCGTAATACTCAAGTACCGTATGCGCATCAATCGCGTGAAGCCCGGCGTCGCGAATTGGCTCATCGTTATACGCGCCGATCACTCCGACGCGAACAGGGCCAACGGTATAAATCCAATAGGGGATGGTAATCGGGTCGCCGTTATCGCTGCTGACCAGGTTGGAACTTAAAACGGGAAACGCAAACTCTTGAATACAACGCCGCATGTCTTCCAGGTCAAATCCCCGAAAAGCGCCGTCGCCCAAGGTCATTCCATCATACCCCGCCCGGTTCATCATCTCGACGACGGCGCGTCCTTTTGTCGACGCGGCTTCTTCCGACTCGCTTTCAAACATATCGCCCGCGTCGAGTAAAATCGAATCCGGGCGATCTTCACGTAAGCGAAAAATCGTGTCGACCAACGCGTCGGCGCGCTCAAGACGGCTATGAAAATCATTGGTGTGAAAAATGGTGATTTGCGCAGTGGCTGAAACAGCCGTCGTTGCGCTTTCTTGCGCACAAACGGCGCCGCAATACATAACACTACAAAGAAGCGCCGCCGCAGCGGCGCATACAAACTGGTTCATCTTTGTCACCCTATTCCACGTTCTGTTAAACCGCTGCGGGAGCCGACGGTTTTAACGATTCTTCAAATGCTTGCAAATCAGAATCTGAAATATTGAAATACTTGGCGTCAGGATGATGAAAGACCAATGCAGAGACTGACGCTTCCGGTTCCATCATGTCGCCTTCGGTTAATTTCACTTGAATCTGATTTGTCGCGTCCAGCAATTGGAACAGGATACGCTGATCTTCTAGTCTTGGGCAAGCGGGATAACCAAAACTCACGCGCAAGCCGTGATATTTGGCATGGAACAATTCTTTCTTTGAAAGCGAAGCCGCGTCGGCGGTTCCCCACATTTCACGAATTTTTTTGTGCAATAGTTCCGCCAGGCCTTCGGCGCTTTCAATCGCAATCGCCTGCAGCATGTGCGATTTGAGATACTCGCCGTCTTGTTTGAAGCGGTCCGCCCATTCATAGAGCGTCTCATCCGCCGTTGAAACAACAAACATCGACACCGCGTCGTCTCGGTCGGATGAAACAAAATCGCTCAAACAGAGTTCATCGCCCTCCGATTGGCGCGGGAACACAAGGCGGTCAATTTCTTTGCTGCGCGCTGAGTTCAAAATCGCGATGGCGTCGCCGTCGCGGCGCGCCGGGAAGAACTTAAACACCGCGCGCGGCTTTAATATCTGGTTCGATAAAATCAAATCGACGCATTCTTCGACTTGCTTCTTGAGCATTAACGCTTTTTCGTCGCCGCTTTCCCACATTTTCTCGACGGCGCCGCGTAAGCCTAAATGTTTGCCGTATAGCATTTGGGGATTCACGTAGCCCATCAATTCTTCAAATGGATGGTCTTGAATTAAATGCGATTTAAAGTCCGGTGGGGTTGGAATCTCATGGTCATTTCGAAGCACGCTGACGCGCTTTTTCTTTGGCTTAGGCGCGGCTTCGGCTTTCTTCTTGGCGCGGTCTTGCAGCATCTCCGTCATCTCAAGAATATTTTTTTCCAGACCAGGGCGGCGCTTCGGATCGCTGATCTGATTGGCGAGATCAAGCCCGCTCATCGCGTCTTTGGCGTACACGACCAATTCGCCGTACGCAGGCGCGATTTTATTGCGCGTAAACGCATTCGACAGCGCAGCGCCGCCAACCAACACCGGGACTTGAACATTCTCGCGCTTTAAATCTTGAACCGTGGTCACCATTTGCTGGGCGGATTTCACCAACAAACCAGACAAGCCAATCATGTCCGCCTTGTGATCTTGATAGGCTTTCACCAGTGTTTCCGGCAAAACCTTGATGCCCAGATTGATGATTTGGTATCCATTATTTGAGAAGATAATATCGACTAGATTTTTGCCGATGTCATGGACGTCGCCCTTCACCGTCGCCAACAACATTTTGGCTTTGACATGAATATCAGACTTCTCCATTAACGGCTCGAGATGGCTGACGGCGGCTTTCATCACTTCCGCGCTTTGCAACACCTCGGCGACAATTAACTCGTTCGCGCCAAACAAGCGCCCGACTTCATCCATGCCCGCCATCAGCGGCCCATTGATGATCTCTAGCGGCTTGTATTTTTTGAGCGCTTCATTGAGGTCTTCAATCAAGCCTTCTTTGCTGCCCTCCATGATGCAATTCGACAAGCGCTCTTCCAGCGGCATCGAGTCGCGCGGCATTGCGGGTTGATCGGAAACTTTTTTGTCTTTATAAAACGCAGCAAACGTCGCGATGGGGTCCTCGCCCCGGTTGAACAACAAATCGTCGGCGAGCTTCTTTTCTTCGTCTGAAATCGACGCGTACCGCTCTAATTTTTCGGTGTTGACGATTGCCATGTCCAGCCCGGCTTTGACGCAATGATACAAGAAAACCGAGTTGAGCACTTCGCGGCCCGCAGCGGGCAGACCAAATGAAACGTTGCTCACGCCCAAAATCGTTTTGCATTCAGGCAGTTCACGCTTGATGGCCGCGACGCCTTTGATGGTCTGTTCGGCGGAGCCAATATAATTTTTGTCGCCGGTCGCGCAAGGGAACACCAGCGGGTCGAAGATAATTTCTTGCGACTTCACTCCATATTTATTGACGAGAAGATCATGAGACCGCTTGGCGATTTCAACTTTTCGTTCGACCGTCACCGCCATGCCTTGATCGGGGTCTTCGTCGATACATCCTACGACAAATGCGGCGCCGAATTGCCTCGCCATCGGAACGACCTGCTCAAAGCGTTCCTCGCCGTCTTCCAGGTTAATCGAATTGATGATGCTCTTACCCTGGCAATAGGTCAGCGAACGCTCGATGACCGCTGCGTCCGTCGAGTCGATCATTAAAGGCAATTTCACTTTCTTGATGACTTGCTCAAGAAAGGTCTCCATGTCTTCCATCTCTTCCCGGTCGGGGTTGGCCAAACACACATCGAGAATATGCGCCCCGGTGCGGGCCTGCTTACGGCCAATCTCACTGGCTTCTTCAAATTTGTTTTCACAAATGAGACGCTTGAATTTGCGGCTACCGATGACGTTGGTGCGCTCGCCAACCAGGATGGGGCGCTTCTCGTCAGTGGCTTCAAAATATTCAATGCCCGACATGTGGCAGCGGGTGACGGTTTGCGGCTGACGCGGTTTTTTGTTCTCAGCTAATTTGGCGATGGCCGCGATATGCTCCGGCGTTGTCCCGCAACATCCGCCCAGAATGTTGATCCATCCTTCATGGACGAATTGTTCGAGAACCCCGGCGATCATCTCCGGCGTTTCGTTGTAGTTGCCTTCTTCATCCGGCAGCCCGGCGTTGGGGATGCAGCTGATGTTGCACTGCGCCATCTCCGCCAGGGTGCGAATATGGTCTGTCATAAATTTCGGCCCGGTGGCGCAGTTGATGCCGATTGACAACAAGTCGGCGTGTTCCAACGAAGCATAGAGCGCATCGACGCTCTGCCCCGCCAACATGGCGCCCATCGGCTCAATGGTGCCGCTCACCATAATCGGCAGGCGGCGCCCGGTGACTTCAAACGCTTTATGAACGCCGAACAGCCCCGCCTTGGCGTTGCGCGTATCTTGTTGGGTTTCGAGCAACAAGACGTCCGAACCGCCTTCGATTAACGCCTTTGCTTGCTGATAGAAAGTGTCAATTAATTCGTTGAATGTCACGCCGCCAGTGACGGTGATGCTTTTCGTGGTTGGCCCCATCGACCCCGCGACAAAACGCGGCTTGCTTGGCGTGCTCATTGCGTCTGCGGCGCGGCGCGCAATCCGGGTGGCTTCGAGCGTAATTTCTTCCGCCATATCTTGCAGGTCGTATTCAGCTAGTACCAAGGAGGCCGAGCCAAAAGTGTTGGATTCGACGATGTCTGCGCCCGCTTCAAAAAACTGGCGGTGGATGGTTTCAATCACATCCGGCTTGGTCAAAACCAGATTTTCGTTACAGCCTTCAAGATCAGCGCCGCCAAAGTCATCCGGCGCCAGGTCCAAATTTTGGATCGAGGTGCCCATGGCGCCGTCAAATACGACAATGTGGTCTTTTAATCGTTGTTGAAATAGATCAGCGTTCGACATATGTTTCCTTTTTCTATCTATCCATGCGCAACTTTGAGTTGCGGGAATCATTCGGTTTCTCTATATCCGTTCATCCGGATATATGCATATAATAGCGCCGATTCAAAAACAATGAAGGGAAAATAATCAGATCAGGTAAGCAGGATTAGGCGATACGATTGATTACAATATAGAATACACCAAGCGGGACTATCGGTCGTCAGCCCGGATCACCCGGTTTCGGCCTTTTTGTTTTGCTTGATACAGCGCCATGTCCGCGTCACGAATGAGGGTTTCTACGTTTGCATGGAAAGGATTTTGATTATCGGCAACGCCAAAACTCAAAGAAATAGTAATCTCACGGTCATCAAACCGAATCGGCTCTTTCTCAAACCGCAGACGAATACGCTCCGCCAAACCAGCGGCGTCAGCCATCGTCGTTCCAGGATTCACCACCAAAAATTCTTCCCCGCCATACCGTCCGACAGAATCGTACGCCCGGATAGATTCTTGTATTTTTTTGGCAACTTCGCTCAACACCGTATCTCCAGCCAAATGCCCATACTCATCGTTCACCCGTTTAAAATGGTCTAAGTCGATCATGATGGCGCTGATGGGTTCACGCACCCGTTCGACCCGCGCCATCAATTGTTCAAGCAGTTTTAAAATGGCCCCATGATTGGTGATGTTGGTAAGCGCATCATGGGTCGCCGCGTGATGAAGCCGTGTATGCAAATCTAAGATGCGCTTGCCGACCAATAAGCGGGCGCGCAAAATATCACGGTCAAACGGTTTGGAAATAAAATCGTCAGCCCCTGCTTCGAGGCCGCGCACGATGTCTTCTTTGCAGGTTTTTCCTGTTAGAAGAATGATGTAGGTATAAGGTTGGTATTGCTCGCGTTCACGAATCTTTCGACAAAACTCTAAGCCGTCCAAATCAGGCATCAACCAATCGACGACCGCCATGCGAGGAGGCTCTTCGGATTGCATCTCATGCCATGCGGTCAGTCCATCAGCCGCTTCAAGCGCATCATATCCCCACCGTAACAACCACTCACGCACCATACGCCGGGATACAGATTCATCATCCGCAACGATTACTTTCATACGCTCGCTTTCGTCATTTCATACAAAACGTCAGCAACAAATAACTAACTAATACTTTAACGTAGTGTAACGTGGTATTCCAAATGACCAAATGTCGACAATGATGAACATTAAACTAATAAAGCAGCATTCAGCGAAAATGAAAAATTACTTGATCCCTTTTTGTTTACGTATCCGAGGAGCACGACCATATAATTCAGTCATTTCCAGCAAGCGCTTTTTAACGTCATCCGTTAATTGCCCCGGTTTGAGTCGCCACTGCCAGTTGCCGTATGGGCGCCCGGGAAAATTCATTCGCGCCTCTCCGCCCAATCCCAACAAATCTTGCACTGGCGTAACAACCGTGTTCGCGACCGACGCCATCAGAGTTCGGATGCAATCCCAATGGATTTCGTTTCCCGGCGTGTTCAAATATTTTTTTGCGTATGCTTTTTCGTCTGCAATTTCTTTCGCCGTGCGGGTACTGTCTTCTCCGCCGGTTGATTGCCACCACGCAACCGTCGTGTCGTTATCGTGCGTTCCTGAATAGGCGACAATGTCGTTTGGATAATTATGAGGCAGGTCGCCGCAAGCGGCGTCTCCCCCAAACGCAAATTGCAAAATCGCCATACCCGGCAAGCCAAAGCGCTTACGTAGGTTCTCAACCTCTTCTGTAATGACGCCTAAATTTTCTGCGATGATGGGCAACTCACCGCCGAATTCATGGCGCAAATGGTCAAACAACGCGGCGCCGGGGCCGTCGATCCACTCGCCATTGATCGCGGTTTCTTCGCCGCCAGGCACCTGCCAATAGGCTTCAAATCCGCGAAAGTGGTCTAAGCGAACAATATCGACTTGTTTGAAGGTATCGCGAAACCGCGCTGTCCACCACGAATAGCCTTGATCGCGCGCAACGTCCCAATGGTAAATCGGGTTGCCCCATAATTGTCCCGTTTCACTGAAATAATCGGGCGGTACGCCAGCGACAACGCTCGGCTCGCCATTCTCATCCAGTTGAAACAAATACTGGTTCGCCCAAACGTCAACGCTGTCATGCGCAACATAAATGGGAATATCGCCAATCATTTTGATCCCTCGTCGATTGGCGTATTGCTTCACATCGCCCCATTGTTGCATGAAAAGAAACTGCCACGTTTTAATTGACTCGATCGCGTCATGCAATACGTTTTGCCAGCGCCCGATCGTCTCAGAGTCGCGATAAACAAGGCCCGGCTCCCATTGCGTCCAAACCGCTCCCTTGTAATAGTCTTTTAACGCAATAAACAAAGCATAATCATCGAGCCACCAACTATTGTGCAACCAGAACTGGTGATAGTCTTCACGGTCTTTTTCAGACATTGAATCGCGAAACCGCTTGGCGGCTTTTTGTAATACGCGTAATTTTGCGGGAATCACAGCGCCGTAATCAACGCGGCCTTCAGAAAATTCAGGAAACGCATCCAATTCGCTTTGAAGCACAAGACCTTTTTTCGCCAAAATCTCAAAACTCAGCAATAAAGGGTTGCCTGCGAAGGCGGAGAATGACTGATAAGGCGAGTCGCCGTAGCCAGTGTGGCCCAGCGGCAGAACTTGCCAATATTGTTGACCGCTGCTCTGCAAAAAATCAATAAACTGAAATGCCGCTTCTCCCATGTCTCCGATGCCGAAGCGTCCTGGCAATGAAGTTGGATGCAGCAAAATTCCACTTGCGCGTTCAAAAAGCATAGAGGCTTCACTTTCTCAATGAATAAATACAATCCAGTTTATATAACTATATCATGCCTATTAACTGTAAAATAAAAATTAACTGCAAAACAAACTCAGACATTGAAAAGATCACGGCTAGTCCTGACGCATATTATCTATTAAACAGGCGTCGTTCTCATATTCAAACCAAACTATATTTTCGCTCTGCCGCTATAAGCGTTTTTTCCCTTTTGCTAGGATAAGGCGAAGCCCTATTCTAGACCTTATTTAAAAAGGAATAAATAATGAAGCGATTCTTCTTGCCTCTTTCCATTATTGCCGCATTGGTATTGAACACAATTTCCATTCAAGCGGAGATCGAAGTCAAGGTCGAACCGAACCATGAAGACTGGGTATATCAAATTGCGGAACCCATCCAGTTTCAAGTCAGCGTTCTTGATGACGGCAAATCGGTTCAAGGAAACGTGCGGTATAGCATCGGCCCCGAACAAATGGCGCCGTTTCAGTCAGGCAACGCGACATTAGAGGACGGGAAAACCACTCTCAAATCACACGGCCTCGATCGCCCCGGCTTTTTGCGCTGCATGGTCTACGCTGAGGTTGACGGCAAATCATACAAAGGCCTCGCCACTGGCGCATACGACGCGCCCGGCATCAAACCGACCACGCCAATGCCCGACGACTTCGACGACTTCTGGCAAAGCGAACTCGCAGAAATGCGCAATTCCCCGCTCGAGCCGGAATTGGAATTTCTCGAAGATCAAAGCAACGACAAGGTCGACTGCTACCATGTTAGCTTCAATACAGGGCCAAATAACTGGCGCTACACGCCTCGCTTTTACGGCATGTTGGCGGTCCCCAAAGGCGACGGCCCCTTCCCCGGGCTGCTGCAAGTGCCCGGCGCAGGCGTTCGCGCTTACCGACCACAAGCCTACTGGGCGGAACAGGGCATTATTCACCTGACGGTTGGAATCCACGGCATCCCGGTGAATTTGCCAGACCGGCTCTACAACAGTTTGAACCCTGCAGCATTGCGAAATTACTTCTCCGCCAATCTGGATGACCGCGACGAATATTATTACAACCGCGTCTTTTTGGGCTGCGCCCGCGCAGTCGATTTTATTGTTCAACTCGATCAATTCGACGGCAAGACGCTTGGCATTCACGGCGGCAGCCAGGGCGGCGCCTTGTCGATCACAACGGCTGGCCTCGATCCGCGCATCCGTTTTGTCGCGTCAACTTACCCCGCGTTGTGCGACCATTACGGTTACTTGAATGGGCGCGCAGGCGGATGGCCGCACCTGTTTAAAAACATGAACCCATTCACGGTGAAGCAAGATAAAATCGAAACCGCCGCCTATTACGACGTGGTCAATTTCGCCCGCAAATTAGACATGCCTGTTTTGATGGGATTGGGTTACAACGATGAGACCTGCCCGCCGACGTCGATGTTTTCTGCTTACAACTCCATCCCCAGCGAAAAAGAGATCCAAATCATCCCTTACATGGGGCATTGGACCGACAAGAAACACAGCGACTACGCGCATCAATGGCTGATGAAACATCTGAAGCCTTAATCTAAGACACTTTCTCCAGGCGTTCCGCAACCCAAATCTTAATGATGGATTGGCGCGGAACGCCTAACCGCTTCGCTTCTTGATCCAGTTGTTGAATCATCCAGACGGGAAAATCCACGTTTACGCGTTTCTGTTCCTGATTGGGCTTTTTTGATTCAGAAACGACTAAATGTTTTTTGATAGAGCGCCCTTCATCAAATTGTTTATCAAGTTCACGCGCTTTCATAAAGTTCTACCTCATCTTTTCTTGATCGTCGAATGGAATTCGATATAAATAGGCAGATTAATTATAGCAATTAACAAGGGGCCTTTTCGGCCAATGTCATTGACTTAAGACTTTTAGCCCCCCTTTTTAAGGGGGGGACGGCGCTGAAAGCGCCAGGGGGGATTCGGGCGCAACACGTTGCGCCCCTACAGGGCTGATATTTTTGATTTCGTTGCATCAAGGGCTGCCCTCACTTCGCGACGCCTTGGCTTGCCACCCCTTAAGTCAATGACATTACTTTTTCGGCCCCTTGTTCTTTCTACGCTTTTTGGTCTAAAACAACTTGGGAAGATACTCCGGCGGGTCGTTAAACGGCTTCACATCGCCCATCACTAACGAATACATCCGCTCGTGCGCCGTCCGCGCCGCCTCAGCGATTTCTTTGTAGGGCCGATTGCAGGCGTCAAGAAATCCGATGTTATAATTCTCTCCGTCAAAGCGCCCCATCGCCGACTGGTCATACATCGTGAACCAATGTACGCCGACGCAATACGGATTCGCCGCTGCATCTTCCAAGTAATAGCGATACGCGCGTCCCCGGTCGGCCTGCGTATGCACCCGACCGATGCCGGACGCAGGAAGCCCCGCGTCTAATGCGCCAAAATGCCATTCACCGATCATCACCGGCATGTTCAAGCGGGTCGAGGTTTCTTTCGATACGTCAGCCGAAACTTTTTCGGTATAGCTGTTCATGCTGAATACATCGAACTGCTCCATCCCTTTGATGGTCCACTTGGGCGGCGTACTGGCGTAGCGAATACCGAGATTCAAGTGATTGGGATCAACGCTCTTACACGCACTTGAAAGCGCCTTGAACAATTTCTCAACCATCACTTCGCTAAATTCATATAAGTCCTTCTTCGCTTGTTCGGTTAGCCGGTGTTTCCACTCGCCTTGCGCGACTTGCTCTAGGTCCGTCTTGATTCCCCATATTTGAGCAAGCGTTTTGCCGTCGCCGTATTTGGCGCCAAGATGCTTCGCCAGCGCTTTGCGCGTCTCGCATGACGGTGCGTTGAACAGCATCCCCGCCGCAGGCGATTCGCTCGAAAAGCCCCAGGTCGGCTCGTTCATCAAGAAGTACCCAATCAGCGCCTTATCATCGCGAACGGCTTCCAATTGTTTGCCGTATTCCGCCGCATCCAATTCAAAATCCGAATGGAACACGTCAGGGAAATCGCGATAGACCATCTTCGAACGCGCCAATCGCGTCGAAAGCGGAATCACATAGGGAAACTGCGCATCGCGGGCAATGTCCCAATTGGACCAATTTCCGACGGTGTTAAAGCCGACCTGCTTCATCACCGAAAGTGAAATCTTCGCCCAGTTCTGATACCACGCGTCCGCGCCGAACGTGCGCATAAAATTGCATTGCAAATAATTCATAAATTGCCCGTTATAGGCGGAACGATAGCGGCTGCCTTCTTCCGGCAGCCAGGTAAACGCGCTCTCGATGTCTTTTGAAAATGAATTGATATACGCCCGTACGCAATCCAAACCCGACGACCAAAAATAATGCCCATCAGGGTCAATCAAATGCCAGCGCTTGCCATCGTGGTGGGTACGGAAAAAGCCAGTCGAATCGACTTTCTTTTCTTTCCAGCCGCCCCATTTCGAGAAATGTTCAGGCCAAAGGTTTTGGGCCGATTCTTGTTTTTGTTTTTCAAGGCGCGCCTTCATCTCGGTTTCATTTTTTGTACGCCCCGGCCATTGATGAATTAAACTTTGTCCGAGTTCATCTATAAGTTTACCCTTAGGCAAAACAGGCTTGGTTAACCTTGCAGGTTCGTTCTTTAAGGCGAGTAATGGCGTTTGCATCCATCGCACGGGTGATTCGCTTTTGCGCATCACGGTCAGCGTAATGCGGTCGACATTCGCCAGATCAACCCGCTGACCGCCGCAGATCGGTTTCAGCCAAGCGCCCTCGCGCTCCAACCGCCATTTATTCAAGTTGACCGCGCTTAGCGGCAGCCGGATACGCGCTTGCGCCTGATTCAGTCCTTTATAGTGCAAGCTAAACGATGGGCCGTCATTGGCTTCATGCAAGCGAATTTGAAATACCGCCAAATGGTCTCCATCCACAATAAAATCAGAACACAAGTACGAAGCCTCGCTCAACGAGCCTTTCGGGATATTGTATTCCAACCCGGCCCCGGTTTTGTTGCTAGAATACCATGCGCCGTTTTCTAAGAGTTCCTCGCCGCCGTCTTGTTTCAAGCCATTGAGCAATTTCGCAGGCTCCAGCGTCATCAGTGCATGTTCAGCCCCAATCGCGGGCAAAACCGCCCCCGCCGCCAAACCGGCATTGATCTGCACAAACGTCCGTCTTGAGATAAATTGAATTGGTATGGTGTGCATGTTTCCGCCCCCTCTAAGATGGTATTCATACGCTAGCATGCGGCGGGATTGTTGAATAGCCGAAAACAGATGGTTAACAAAATCCCTCCGTGGGAAACCACCCTAGAGACAAACCGGTGAGTTCTGATGTAGAATGCGTTTTTACAAAGCACTACAAGATTGAGGGAGACGGTTGTGTCGAACCTGTCCATTATGGTTGTTGAAGACGAAGAAGAACTTCGCGAAAACTTGACGGACCTGTTGGAGTTTAAAGGCCACGCCGTCACCTCATGCAGCGATGGAGAACAAGCGGTCGCGCAGTTTGAACGCGTGAATCCCCAACTGGTGCTGTTGGATATCCAACTGCCCGGTATCAACGGGCTTGAAGTGTTACGCACCATCAAAGCGCAAAACCGCAATACGCCCGTGGTCATTGTCAGCGCGTCCTCGGCGCCGTCCGTCATTCAAGAAGCCAAGAGCGCCGGCGCCTACAAGATCATCCTCAAGCCTTATGACCACAACGATATTTTACGAGTAATCGACGAAATCACGGCGTCTGGCGCCAACGAATAGAGAGACGATGTCCCCAACCAAATGCTTGCTCATCGTGGATGACGAAGAAGAGATTCGCGAAAACCTGCGCGACTTCGCCGATTTCAAAGGCTTCGACGTCTTAGAAGCGGCCAACGGACGCCAAGCGCTGGAACGACTCCGCGATAATACGCCCGACCTGATTATTTCCGACTTGATGATGCCGGAGATGGGAGGCATCGAGTTTCTGCAACATTTGTCCAAGGAAGGCAACGAAATCCCGGTCGTTATTATGACGGCGTTCGGCACCATGGAATCAGCCATCGAAGCCATGAAGACCGGCGCCAGCGACTTTATCTCCAAGCCGATTGATTTGCCCTACATGATGAAAGTGGTCGAGCGCGTGCTCCACATCAGTGAAATCGAACAGCGCGTGAAAGAACAACAGCGCCAGCTCGACGAAGACCTCCACCACGCCGGACGCATCCAACGCTGCTTGTTGCCCGCTCCCATCGAAATGCCGCGTCTTAAATTAGATTATCGCTTTGAGCCGTTAATCGCCATCGGCGGCGACTATCTGACCGTCCATCAATTTAATGACGACGCATTGACGGCGTCGCTCTACGACGTGAGCGGACACGGCGTCTCCGCCGCGCTGACCGCCAACCTGGTCTATGCGCAGCTCCTGCAGCGCATCGCAGAAAACCATCCTCCTTTTGAAACCGTCAGTTTGCTGAACCGATTTATTCACGATCAAATTCAAGAAACCAGCATGTTTATCACGCTGGCGCTGGTGCATATTGACCTAAACAAGAACGAACTGACCTGCACCAACGCCGGTCACCCGGAGATTTACATCTGGCGGGCGAACACGCAATCGCTTGAGTCGATTTCATCGCATCTTCCGCCCGTGGGGGTTGCGCCGACCTTTCTGGGGGACGATACGCACACCACCGTCAATATCGCTCCGGGCGACCGCATCTTTTTATACACCGACGGGTTCATCGAAGCCCGCAACCAAGCGGGCAAGATGTTAGGCAAAATCGGCCTTCAAAACATGATTACTCAATTCTCCGCACTACCCTCCAGCGAGTTTCTCGATAACATTTATGACGAAGTCAAAACGTATCATCATGGTGATATCGACGATGACCTGACATTTCTCATCATTGATATCCTGTGATAGAATCAAAAAAAACTCAGGAGAACCTCGAAACATGCCCATACATATTCGGCTAGAATCTGGAATCGCGATTATTCAACCGGAAGGACGCATTGACGCCAACCAGGTATCCGAATTCGCGTCATCGATGAAACGCAGCATCCGCGATGTAAAAGGGCATGTGTTAGTCAACTTTTCAAAGACGGAGTACATCAGCAGTTCCTGTCTGCGTGAACTAATCGTCGCCCACAAACAAGCGACCGAACAGAGCAAACATCTTTCCATTTGCTCCCCCTCGCCTGAGTTGCAAGAGTTATTTCAGGTCGTCCACTTACAGCAAAGTTTTGAAATATACCCCAGCGAATTCGAAGCGCTCGACGCGCTGATGGATTAATCACATCCAATGACAACGTTGAATCGAACCAATCATATACGCCATCAATTAGGAGCCAGAATGAATACGCCCAGCCGACAAACCATCAATCGCAGCCTCTTCGTATTCGTTCCCGTTTTCATCTTGGTTATCGCTTTCGCGGCTGGATGCGGCAAAAGTGCTCCGACTGTCGCGTATAGCCCCGACGCCGACCCGCTGGTGAATCTTCCCAAATTATTTGAACCAGCGCCGGACGACCTCGCTCTGATTGATACCGATGCGACCTTGTACCTGAATCTTGACGGCGCGCCGCAAAACCTGAATCCGATATTCGGATCGTCGCAATATGAATTTACGGTGTCTGAATTGATTTTTGATCAACCGTTTAACTTTGACCGTTCGATGGAATGGACCACAACGCCGCATTGGGTTGAATCATTCGAAGAAGCCGAAGACCACCTCTCAGCCATCGTTAAAATAAAACCGGGGTTGGCCTGGCAAGACGGCATCCCGATCACCGCCCATGACATCGTCTATTCATGGAAAAGCATCTGCGACGACAAAGTGCCCTGCCCCGCCGTCAAAACGGGAACGACTGATGTCATTGATTGCATCGCCCTCGATGACCTCACGGTGAAATACATTCACAAAGAAGCCGTACCCACGTCAAAATGGAACATCCTGTTCCCCATTATTCCCAAACATTTATACGAAAAAGAGCAGGATAAAAATCCTGACTTGATGACGGGCGACTACTATTCACAACTCAACCGCAACCCCATCGGCAGCGGCCCATACAAACTGGTAGAATGGGCTGCCAACGAGCGTATTGTTCTTGAACGCTGGGAAAACTACCCGGGCCCCAAACCCTACTTCAAGCGCATCGTTTTTCGTCTCATTCAAGACCGCAACGCGCAACTACTCGCATTTGAAAAAGGCGAACTCGACTGCATCCTGCTTTCTCAAGACCAATTCGCCAACCAAACCAACGACGAACGGTTCGACAAACTCGGCGTCAAATTGCTCAAACCCGAATGGTCTTACTACTACATCGGTTGGAACATGGACGGCAAGACCAACCAATTCTTCAATGACAAGCGCGTCCGGCTCGCTATGACCCACGCACTGAACATGCCGTTAATTCTCGAAAAAATTCTTTATAATTTGTCAGATCAGGCGCCCGGCATCTATCACCCCGACGCATGGATGTACAATCCCGAAGTTCAATTGTTTCCATTTGACCTCGCCAAAGCCGGACAATTATTAGATGAAGTGGGTTGGATGAAAGACGAGCAAGACGGTTGGCGCTATAAAACAATCGACGGCCAGCGCATGAAGTTTGAATTCACTCTGTCGATTCCCCAAGGTTCTGCCATCGGCCCGCAGGTCGCCAATTACTATCAACAAGACTTGCGCAGCATCGGCGTCGACATGAACACACGCACCATTGAATGGGCCACCTTCCAACAGATGACCCGCAAACATGAATTTCAATCTCATATCGCCGGTTGGGGAACGGGCACCGACCCTGACACTGGTTGGAACTTGTGGCGCACGGAAGAATACGACGGCGGGCGCAATTATGGCGGCTATTCAAACCCGCGCGTCGACGAACTATTCGCGCAAGGCCGCAAAGAATTTGACGCCGAAAAGCGCAAAGCCATATACCAGGAAATCCATAAACTAATTTATGACGATCAGCCGTATACGTTTATTTTCAACCGCGCCAGTACCTATGCAATCAACAAGCGTATTCGCGGCGTGCAATCCGGCCCGCGCGGCATCTTTAATTTCGACCCATCCATCAGGGCTTGGTGGACGCCTGCAAGCACTAACGACGCAGCGATGAAACCGTAAGCGAGGCCGACTGAATCCATGCTGGCCTACGCCATTCGCCGCATCTTGCTCGCGATCCCAACCTTGTTCGGCATCTCGCTGGTGACGTTCACCGTCATCAATTTGGCGCCGGGCGACCCTGCTTCGGTACGCGCCGACTCGGTGATGGACCCGCGCGTCTCCGCCCGCGTTTATGAACAGCTGAGCGAATACTACGGGCTCGACCGTCCGTTGCATGTCCGCTATTTTGATTGGCTGCGGCGCATCGTCACCTTCGACTTCGGCAACTCCATGACGCCCGACGCCCGCAAGGTTTCCACCAAAATCATGGAGCGTCTGCCCGCCACGCTTTCGCTCGCGCTTCTCTCTCTCGCGCTGGGGTTCGCCTTAGCGATCCCGATTGGTATCTTGTCCGGCGCGTATCGAAACGGCTGGTTTGACACTATCAGCAGCACGGTTTTGTATGCGTTATATGCAGTGCCGAGCTATGTCATGGCGATCCCGCTGATTTTATGGGTCAGCATCGAACTCGACTTGCTGCCGTTTCAAGGCATGGTCTCCGACGGCTATGCGGACTTCTCCACCGGCGGCAAACTCATCGACCTCGCGCAGCACTACGTCTTAATTACCTTTTGCTTCACCTACGGCGCGCTCGCCTATCAAACCCGCTTCGTCCGCCAGAATTTATTAGAAGTCTTTAAGCAAGACTACATCCTCACCGCCCGCGCCAAGGGCGTCGATGAAGCAACCGTTATCATCAAGCACGGGTTCCGCAATACGCTGATCCCGCTGGTGACGCTCTTTGGATTGACCTTCCCGCAAATTTTAGGCGGCTCGGTCATTCTCGAAGTCATGTTTAACTGGCCGGGAATCGGGCGCTTGTTCTTTGAAAGCATCCTGCAACGCGACTACCCCACCATCATGGCGTTGTCTTTCATTACCGCCATGTTGGTTTTGCTAGGAACCTTAATCGCCGACTTGCTATACGCCGTTGTGGATCCGAGGGTGCGTTATGAGTAAGGCGCCCGCCGGACGTTCACTGGGCCGCATCGCCTGGGACTCGTTCCGCCGCAACAGGCGCGGCATGGCGGGCTTGTTGTTCATCCTGCTGATGGCGGCGACCGCGTTCTTCAGTCCATTGCTCGCCAACCGTCAACCGATTGTTTGTCATTACCAGGGGCAGTGGCATTTTCCCGCGCTGATCGAAGTCGTCCACAAAATCCCCTTCACAAAACGCATCATCGACAAGAAGCCTCCGTTCAGCCAAGTCACGTTTAACGCCAAGCGCTCAATCAGCGAAGATGATTTTACCGTCTGGCCTTTAATCAAATATGGCCCGACCGAAACCTCTTATGACTCTCTCAGGCCGCCGAGCGCTGAACACTGGCTGGGCACCGACCAGAACGGACGCGACATCGCCGCCCGCATCATCTACGGGACCATCGTGTCGCTGCAAGTCGGCATGGTTTCGATGGGCATCGCCGCGCTGCTAGGAATCGTACTCGGTGCATTAGCGGGTTATTTTGGCGGCTGGATCGACATCACCATTTCGCGCATCATCGAGATCGTCCAGTGCTTCCCTACCTTCTTTTTGATTTTATCGATCCTCGCCTGGTTGGAGCCTAGCATCATCAACGTCATGATCGTCATCGGTTTCACCAGTTGGACGTCGATTGCGCGTTATGCGCGCGGCGAGTTCATTCGCCTGCAAAATGAAGATTACGTTCTGGCGGCAAAATCGCTGGGCTGTTCATCGGGCCGTATTATGTTTATTCATCTGTTGCCCAATTCGGTCGCGCCCATCCTGGTTACCATCACCTTTGGCATCGCCTACGCAATTTTGGCCGAAGCGGGGCTTTCGTGGCTGGGCTTCGGCGTCCAACAACCCGACCCGTCCTGGGGCAATATCCTGCGCGAGGCTTATGATTCCATCCGTTCCGCCTCGTACATGGTCTATCCGCCCTGCGTCGCGATTTTCCTCGCCGTGCTGAGTTACAACCTGGTCGGCGACGCCCTACGCGACGCCATCGACCCCCGCCTGGCAGGCGAATAAAAGTCTCTTTCCAAATTCAATACGACTTATTATCGGCGGGCAGCCTGGTAGCGACTGTCTTGGTTGTCAAGTTGTTTTTTCTGGTGAAAGTGGTTTGGCGATGACATTGAGGATACATAGAAGTTTTCGCATTGCAGCAATGAGAGCGGTCATTTTGGCTTTTCCGTTCGCAA